>WRAZ01000022.1 GCA_009779925.1 Chitinivibrionia bacterium | reverse complement strand
CCCGAAGTCCCGAAGTCCCGAAGTCCCGAAGTCCCGAAGTCCCGAAGTCCCGAAGTCCCGAAGTCCCGAAGTCCCGAAGTCCCGAAGTCCCGAAGTCCCGAAGTCCCGAAAAAATACGTTATGGGCAACGTATATGTCAAGTGTTTAGAGGGGTTTTGCCCAATTTTCCGCATTTTTTTGCCAACTTTTTTTTAAGTTTCTTACTTACTGTAAATATACATTATCGGCAGGTAGATAGTCAAGGTGTGCTGGGGAATGAAAGCTTAATATTGATGTTTTTTTGTTTGGGCGATTGTTGCACAAAGGCGGAAAAGGTGATTTATTCGTAATGTGCCCGTGTTAAGTAATGTCTAACGCAAATTTAATGGCATTGTCAAGTTCTTGCATTTTTCTGTAAGATAATTTACCTATATAGTTAGTCAAGAGATATTTGGGAATACTGACTAATTCGTCGCAATGTATAGATGAAAAATGTTTAATGCCCTCGTCAATATCTATTGAAACTTGTGTTGAAAGCCCATCGTGTCTGGAATATACGGGTGCACAAATCAGCGTAGAAAACGAAGAATTTATGAGCAACTGCCTACTGACAACAACAAAAATGCGATAATCTTTTGTATCGTTTTTTGAACCTTTGTAAACTCTGTATAAATCGCCTCTTCTCATCAAAATGCCTGATAACTTAAAACATCTTCTGCTTCGGAATTGAGATAATCTACGTTTCGGTTTATTATATCCAAATCGTTATTGCGGCTTAAATTTTTTCGTCTGACTACCGCTTGAGGAAAAACATTGTAATTTTTCACATATTGCACTGTTATTCCCACTTTTTTTGCCAAACCGACAAATTCTTTCAAATCTTGACGAGTGTTTGACTGAAACAAAACCGCTTCCATATATTTATTCTCCTTAAAAATAAGAATAATTTTTTTATCATACAACTACAAAATACTATTCGCCGTTAATAAAAAGTAAAATTTCGTTCCTCAAATGCTCTCTTTCGTTTTTCTGTTTATGCAAATAATATTTTCTGACGAAAAACTATGAGGAGATTAAAATGTTTGACATAACAAAAAAAATATTCACCGCACCTATGGCTGGAGTGGGCGACGCGGTTTTTAGGCGAATGTGCAAAGAGTATGGTGCGGACGTCTGCGTAAGCGAAATGATAAGCGCTGAAGGGCTTTTTTATTTAAGCGAAAAAACCAAACAAATGATGATGCTGCAACCTTGGGACAGACCGGGCGGCGTGCAGATTTTCGGGAGCAAGCCCGACTTGATGGCGCGCGCGGCAAAACAGATATGCGAAGAAGTAAATCCTGATTTTATCGACATAAATTCGGGTTGCCCCGTTCATAAAGTCGTCTCAAAAAACGGAGGCGCCGCGCTCCTTAAAGACCCGAAACTTTTTGCCGAAATTACGGAAAATGTAGTAAAGGCAAGCGGAAAAACGCCTGTATTCGTAAAAATTCGTTGCGGTTGGGACAGCAAAAGTTTTATAGAAAAAGAATACGGAAAAATTGCCGAAGATTGCGGAATTTCGGCAATAACACTCCACGCGCGAACAAGAGCGATGGGCTATTCGGGCGTTGCAATGTGGGAACGAATAAAAATATTGAAAGACAGCGTAAAAATTCCCGTAATCGGAAACGGAGATATATGTTCAGGCAAAGACGCGGCGGAAATTTACGCTCAAACAGGTTGCGACGCAATTATGCTCGGTCGCGGCTCATTCGGAAACCCGTTTATCTTCGACGAAATAAAAAGGTATTTAGCAGGCGAGGCGCCCAAAGTAATAACGTGGGAAGACAAAATCGCCGCCGCAAAAAAACATTTGCAATACTTTGAAGAATTTTACGGCGAAAACGCATTCTTAGGCGAAATGAAAAAACACCTTGCGTGGTATATCAAGGGTTTTGAGGGATGCTCGCAAATCCGAAACAATATTATGAAATGTAATAATGTTGCCGATGCAAAAATGCTGTTAAAATCAATGTAGGGGCGTATTGCATACGCCCAAATCGCTTTTGTATTTACCGGGCGTATGCAATACGCCCCTACGAGAAATATGTTTATTCTACTCTCTGAAATCTCGCCGCAAAAATAGCGTCGGCGCCGTTTTTGTTCGGCGTTATTTCCAAGAAATCACCGTTGTCCGATAATAATTGTCCGTCTTTTATCTTTTCTTTTGCAGGAATAAGGACGAAATTCGGGTTTTCCTCTAAAAAAATCTCGACCTGAGCTCTATTTTCTTCGTTTTCGAGAGAACAGGTAGAGTAAACAATAATTCCACCGACATCAACTGTTTGCACTGCGCTTTTCAGGATTTCCTTTTGGCGCGCCGCCGCTTTTTTGATTGCCTCTTCGTCGCGTATCCAACGCGCTTCGGGGTGGTGATTTATTACTCCCGTTGCACTGCACGGCGCGTCGATTAGACAAAAGTCGAATTTTTCAGACATTCCCAAACTTTTTGCGTCTGCGGCGACAATATCAACGTTTCTTATGGAAAGGCGTTTGAGCGTATCCGAAATCATTTTTGTCCGCGAGAAACTTATATCTGCCGCAACAATTTGAGAATTAGGCGCAACTTCGGAAAGAAGCGTTGTTTTTCCACCGGGCGCAGCGCACAAATCGAGAATTTTTTTGCCGTTTTCAACATCGAGCAAGGCGACTACCCAGCCCGAAGACGGCGCTTGAACCGTGCATTGCCCCGACAAAAACAAGTCGTTTCTGTCAATTCGCTCGCCTGCCTGTAATTTGTAATACAAACCGTTAAAGCCCACGCCGCGCGCAACGCCGTTTGCACAGCTTTTGGCGACTGTCGCCTCAAACTTATTCTTGCTTGTAAGAGCGACGTTTCTGCGAATAAAAATATCGGGGATAGTATTATTGAACTGCAAAATCTTTTGCGTGGGCGTTTTGCCAAACTGCTCTATCCATCTTTCCACAAGCCAAAGCGGGTGCGAATATTCTATTGCAATTTTTTCGGCGAACGGCACGCTGTTCGATATTTCGGGGAAATTTCGTCCGCGAGAGGCGGCTTTTTCAGCTATAAGTTTTCTTAAAACAGCGTTTGTCAAATCCGAAAATTTACTTGTCTGCGAATGTCTTTTACATAAATTTACGCTTTCGTTCACTGCCGCAAAGTCGGGAATTTTTGTCAGATATAATATTTGGTACGCGCCGATTTGAAGTATTACCTTTAACGCTTCTTCCTCGCGAACGGGCACCGCCAGATATTTTTCTACTGCAAAATCGAGCAGAGATTTATTTCGCAAAACGCCGTAAATTATTTCGTAAGCAAGCCGTTTTTCCGTTTGAGAGACGAGCGGCTCTTTTGTAATAAAATCTTTTTGGTCGAAAAGCTTGTCAATTGTTGTTTCTATGTCGAAGCCTTTAATAAAAAACTTAAAAAGCACTTCAAATGCAATGCTTCGCGCGTCTGTTATTCTTTCGTTAAGCCTGCGAATGTTGCGACCGCCGCTACCGTCTTCGCGGAGTGGGCGTTCTTCACGTCTTCTCGGTCCGAAACTTCTGTCTTTGTCGTTTCTTTTTTCAAATCTTGCATTCCCGCGATTGCCACCGCCACCGCCGCGCCTATCGTCTTGTCTGTCGCCAAAACGCCTGTCTTCACGCCTGCTGTTATCGCGGTTATCACGCCTGCCGTCTCGGTTGTAATCGCGTTTTTCTTCGCTCCGCTCTCTTCTGTTTTCGCCTGTCATTTT
The DNA here is from genome assembly GCA_009779925.1 of Chitinivibrionia bacterium. NCBI lineage: Bacteria > Pseudomonadati > Fibrobacterota > Chitinivibrionia > Chitinivibrionia bacterium. The sequence continues at coordinate 30,716 of WRAZ01000022.1, read as the reverse complement.
AATATAATTCCCTCTTTAATTTGTTTTCCGTTAATAAAATCTCGCGCCGACATAGCTCTTTTTCCCGCGGGTTTCAGTTCTGTAATGACCAAAACGCCGTCGCCTGTCTGCACACAGATTTCGTTTTTTGTAATTTCTATGATTTCGCCAATTTTGCCGTCCGTATTATTCGTATCAAGACGCGAGCGTCGCGTCTCTATATTTTGGGCAGACGCTTTTTCGATTATTATTTGTTCGTCTGAAAGTGTAGTGTAAGAACTTGGAAATGGTTTAAAGGCGCGGATTTTGTTGGCGATTTGTACTGCGCTCTCTTGCCAATTTATTATAGCCTCTTCTTTTTTTAGGAGCGGCGCTTTTGTCGCTTTTGTTTTATCTTGCGATTTGTATTCTACCTCGCCGTTTTCTATTTTTTCGAGCGCCGCCATAAGAGCTGTTGCACCCAAAACACTTAATTTTTCGTAAAGCGACGGGGTGTCGTCGTCGGACTGAATTTCGCACTCTTTTTGCAATACTATATCGCCGGTATCAACTCCCATGTCAATTCTGAAAACCGAAACGCCCGTCGTCTTCGCACCGCTTTCGATTGCCCGCTGAATTGGCGCAGGTCCTCGAAATGCAGGCAGAAGCGCCGCGTGAATATTGTATGTGCCGTATTTTGGTATAGAAAAAACAACTTTCGGCAAAATCGAAAACGCCACTACCACAAACAAATCCGCTTCGATTTTCTTTAATTCTTCTATAAATTTTTCGTCTTTTATGCTTTCGGGAGTAAAAATCGGCGCAATTCTTTGCTCTTCGGCAAATATATTTATCGGCGATTTGCGCAAATGCAAGCCGCGCCCCGCAGGTTTTGGCGGATTAGTTATTATTGCCGAAATTTCGTGATGTGAATTCAGTATCGCTTTTAACGCCGAAATCCCGAAATCCGCTGTGCCGAAAAATGCTATTTTCATAAAATTCTCTCTTTTTCCATCAAAAATACATCGTACCTGAAAATAAAAACGACGGTTTTAAGCCGTCTTTGCGGAACTGGCAAGCGATGTCGAGTGAAAGCAAATTTCTTGCAATTCTTGCGTTTATTGTTGCACCGACTGAAGCCAAAAGCCAGTTTTGACTCGAATATTCCCACGCCTTAACGGTTTGCCCTCTGAAAGTATTGAAGACGTGGCGAACATCATCGGGCGTAAAAGCCGTTCCCGTCCGTAAAATTAAAATGTCGCGATGAACGGGAAATTCAAAGCCTGTGCGGAAAAATAATGGAGAATGACCGTCGCCATAAGCGTGAAAAAAGTTTTCCGCCTCAAAAAACCAATATAGTTTTGCTTCGTTTTCAATAATAATTCCTACACCGACAAACGACGAAGCAGGCATACGCAAATCGACATCGCTTTCATAGTTATCGTAAGCAAATCCTATGTTTCTGAAGCCTGCGGAATATCTAAAAAAGTTGCGCTGTGCAAAAATTCCTGCGTCAATTGCAAAGCCGCCAGAAAAATAACCGCCCCAATGCCCTGCCATCTCTTGCGAAATTTGCTCGTGAATAAATTTAAGGCGTGCGCCAATACTTAATCTTTCGTAAAAATTTCTTGCTAAAGCAGTCTCAACACTGAGCGAAAAAGGCGAAATATAGGCATTTATCGGGTCGCCGTTTTCATCGACGGGGTCGAGCGTTCCAAAGTTTACGTACGAAACCGAAGGCGCAAGAACAAAGCCGTTTTCGAGCAAGAATGCAACCGAAAACGCTCCTCTGTATATATCCATAATTACGGGACTGAAATCTATTGAAAATGCAGGTCTGCTTATTCCTGCAAGCATAGCGGGATTTGTTCTTACAGATAAATTATTGTCTCTTTCGCCGATTAACGACACAGTCCCGCCCGCCGTTCTTGCGGAAACGGGAAGATTTAAGAAGTCAAACCCTACCGCAGTTGCTCCCTGCGTCGTCGATAAAGCCAATAAGACCGAAAAGCAAACCGCCGCGATTTTCACTTGGACGCTTCCTTATTCGGGTAAAGTTGCATCAAGCGCTATTGCCGTAGTCAAAGCCATAATGGTGATAATCATCATTGTTGAAAAGTCGTCAGCTTCTTCGCCGTTGATAAAAAGTCGCTCAAATTCAAAAGTGTTTTGGGGTTTATCGACGGAAAATTCCAAAGCGTAATTCATTCGCTCACCTTCGTTGTCCAACTCACCGGATACGATTACTTTCCCGTTTTCCACTCTCCACAGCGGGTTTTCCCAGTTTGTTTGAACTAGTTGCTTGACGGTAAAATCAAATTCGTCAAATTGACCGTCCTGAACCATTCTTATCTCTCTCGGCACGGAAGAACACGCCAAAAGCGACAACATCAACAAAAAAACTAATAATTTTTTCATTCTGAAACTCCTATAATGTTTATATTTTTTCTCATTTTTGCAAAAACTGCGCCAACGTTGTCAAATCAACAGTGAATTTCCTGATACCTTCGGCAAGTTTTTCGGTAGCCATTGCGTCTTCGTTATGAAGCCAACGGAAAGTTTTTTCGTCGAGAGCGATTTTTTCCAGCGGCATTTCTTTTGCCGATACTGCCGACAATTTTTGTTGTAAATCGCCTTCGGTGTTTGCAAGCTCTTCTATAAAATTGGGGGCAATCGTAAGCAAATCACAACCTGCAAGCTCTACTATTTCGCCGAGATTTCTGAAGCTTGCACCCATAATTTCGGTTTTTATGTCGAATTTTTTGTAATAATTGTAAATTTTACTGACCGAAAGCACACCCGGGTCTTTTTCGGCAGGGTAGCCGTCGGGATTTTCGTTTTTCTTGTACCAATCCAAAATTCTGCCGACAAAAGGCGAAATAAGTTTAACGCCCGCCTCGCCGCAAGCAAGCGCCTGCGCAAAACTGAAAAGCAAGGTAAGATTGCAGTGAATATTTTCTTTCTCCAGAATTTCCGCCGCTTTTATTCCCTCCCAAGTTGCCGCAATCTTAATAAGTACGCGCGAACGCGAGATACCGTCGTTTTCAAAAAGCGCAATTATTCGTCTTGCCGAAAGGATTGTGTTTTCGGTGTCGAACGAAAAAGTCGGGTCTATTTCGACCGAACAGCGACCATCAACCACCGCTAAAATCTCTTTTGCAAAATTCACCGATAATTTTTCCAAAATCGGACGCATTACGTCAAGCAAATTGTCGCCCGACGCGCGCGGAATTTTCAGTGCGTCGTCTATAAGATGTTTATATTGCGGAAGTTTTGCCGCTTGCAAAAGAAGCGACGGGTTTGTAGTTGCGTCCTGCGGCTTGTGTTTTTTTATAGTGTCAATATCGCCCGTATCTTCGACTATTACCGTAATTTTTTTTAACTGTTCAAGAAGCGTCATTTGCTCTCCCCTGCTTATATTTTCATTGACGATTCGGTTATCGCTTTCATTGCAATGGCATACCACTCATCTCTTTTTGTTGTCATAAGCGGGCTTGCGGCAAATATTTTATCAGACAAATCACACGGGTTTAACTCTTCCATAGGAAGCACCTCTCTTGCAAAAATGTTAGCCGCTTTAAGAATGCTTAATTCCATATCCAAGTGTTTGGGATTTGTTGCACTATGATGGTACGCAATAAGTTCCACTATCGTTTCGGAAAGTCCCCACTGACCAAGCAAGTACGCGCCTACTTCGGCGTGTGTCGCTCCGAACATTTCGTCTTCGGCGTCATAAAACGGGATTTTTTTATCCTGCGCCGCATCTATAACCTGCTTGTAAAGTTTGGGAGAATGCGAAACAAAAATCAATTTTCCTATGTCGTGTAAAATTCCTGCAATGTAAATGTCGGAGTTTGCCAAAGGCAAGTTTTCGTGTTTTGCGATTTCTTTCGCCAAAAAACCCGTTATAAGACAGTGGTCAACAATGTCTTCCAAGTGCAAAAGTTTTGCTTCGGCATTGGAAAACGACGTGAAAAGGTGCGCCGTCAAAACAAGTCCCTGAACAATATCGAGCCCCAAAAGCGAAACTGCAAATTCGGGCGAAGTAATTCTTTGCGACAGTCCGAAATACGCCGAATTCACCATTTTAAGAATTGACGCACTCATACCGATGTCCGCCGAAATCAGCGACGCCGCTTTTTTGACCGACGGCGAGGGGCTTTCGAGTTCTGCTATAAGGTCGCTGTAAACCTTAGGCAACGACGGAATTGTTTCAATCCCTTCTATATATTTAATTGCCTGCGGGCGCATAATGGTTTTGTATAATTCGTAAATTCTAATCAGCGTATCCTCAAGTTTTTGGCAACTTTCGGGGCGAACAAGTACTCTATGTGCATATTTAACCAAATGTTTCGGGAAGTCCGCGCTCAAACTCGGCACTAAAACCACTCTGATTATATGAGGATACATCTGCGCCACGGTATCTAAAATCGAAACACCGTTAAGCACCGGCATTTTTATGTCGCACACAATCATATTAAACTCGACCTTTGACATTTCATCGAAAGCCGCCTTTAAGTTATCGGCAAAGCGACATTCCCATTCCGACGTTTTTTTTGCGAAAAGCGTTTTGTACGCCTCAAGGTTCTTGGGTGAAGTATCTACAAATAATAGCCTGTTCATAAAGTTTATGTCCTTTTTATTTTTTAAATTAGTAAAACCCAAGCAACCTGCTTGTTAACCACGCACTACGAAAATATTACGGTAAAATATAATTTGCCCAAGAGCCAAACCGAATTTTTTTCTTAAAATCCCATATTTCCTGCATTTTTTATGTTTTTTTAGTTATTTTCACTTTTAATGAACGGCAAAATTGTATTTTTTATATAAGAATTTTTAATGAAAGGGTTTATTTATGCTAAATATCGTTTTGTTTGGAGCGCCGGGAGCAGGAAAAGGCACTCAAGCGAAATTTATTACTGAAAAGTATAATTTAGGGCATATTTCTACGGGCGACATTATCAGAGCCGAGATAAAAGCCGAAAGCACGCTCGGGCTGAAAGCAAAGAACATTGTGGAAGCAGGTGGTCTTCTGAGCGACGAAATTGTCGTCGAATTGCTGGAAAACCACATAATGAAAAACAGCGTAAACTATTCCGGTTTCTTGTTTGACGGTTTTCCGCGCACGGTCGGACAGTGCCACGCTCTCGAAGAAATGATGTGCAAACTCAAAACCTCGGTAAGCGCGCTTGTTTCGCTCGACGTTCCGCAAGAAGAACTCGTCGCAAGACTTTTGAAAAGAGCTGAAATCGAAGGCAGAAAAGACGATACTCCCGAAGTTATACAAAATCGCTTTTTGGAATACAATGCCAAAACGCTTCCCGTAATGAAATTTTATGAAGACGGCGGCAAGGTTATTTCGATTAACGGAACGGGAAGCATTGAAGAAATAACGGCGCAAATCATATCGGAAATCGACAAACTGAAAAATTAAGGACAGAGAACAATTATGAGCAGAAAAGATTTCAACGAGCAAATGCAGGTCAGGTTCGACAAAATCGCCAAAATCAAAGAGCGAGGCGACCTTCCCTACGTCGAGAGATTTGAGACAACCCACACTATCGCCGAGGCGCAGAACTTGCCCGAAGGCACCGAAAACATTACGCTTGCAGGACGCGTAGTCGCCGCAAGATACTTCGGAAAATTGGCATTCGGACACCTTTTCGGATTTCACGGAAAAATCCAGTTCGCGCTTCAAAAAGATGTGCTTGGCGACAGTTTCGCATATTTTAAAGAAGTGGTCGATATTGGCGATTTCATAGGAATAACCGGAACGCTTATTACAACAAAAACAGGCGAAAAAACAATAGACGTAAAAGAGTGGAAATTCCTCTCGAAAACCTTGCGCAATCTCCCCGAAAAATTCCACGGAATAAGCGACGATGAAATTCGCCTCCGCAAGAGATATTTGGAGTTAATTTCCGACCCCGAGGCGCTTGACCGCTTTAAGACGCGTACAAAAGTCATAAGAGTAATCCGCGACTTTTTGAACGACCACGATTTCCAAGAAATAGATACGCCCGTTCTTACAAATCACGCTTGCGGCGCGCTCGCCCGTCCGTTCATTACGCACAACAACGCGCTCGACATCGACGTCTTTTTGCGGATTGCGCCTGAAACCTATCTGAAAAGAGCGATTGCAGGCGGTTTTGAGCGAGTGTATGAATTCGCAAGGAGTTTCAGAAACGAAGGCGTTGACGCTTCTCACCTGCCTGATTTTACCTTGCTTGAATACTATGCGGCATATTGGAATTATCAGGATAATATGGACTTTACCGAAAAACTGCTGAAGCATTTGTTAACCGAAATTAAAGGCGGATTACAGATAGGATACGACGGCATAAGCATAGATTTTGCAGGCGAATGGGAACGAATTTCTTTCCGCGATTTGATTTTCAAGGACTGCGGAATTGACATTTACGTTTGCGATACCAAAGAAAAAATTTTGGAGCAAATTAAAGAAAAAGGAATTACGCTCGACACTTCTACCGACATAAGAAAAGCAGGGCGCGGAACACTCATTGACCTTCTTTATAAAAAGGTGAGCCGTCCGCAACTCGTAAATCCGACTTTCGTAATAAAGCACCCGATAGACCTTTCACCGCTCGCTCGCAAAAACGACGATAATCCGCTTGAAACCGACCGCTTTCAGTTGGTCGTAAACGGCTGGGAAGTGATAAACGCATACAGCGAACTGGTTGACCCCGTTGACCAAGAAGAGCGTTTTGAGCAACAAGCGCAAGCAAGAGCAGACGGCGACTTAGACGCAATGGCTGTGGACTACGACTTTTTACAGTGCATAGAATACGGACTTCCGCCAATTTCGGGTTGGGGTATGGGGATAGACAGAATAGTCGCGCTCTTGACAAACACGCAAAACTTACGCGACGTGGTGTTATTCCCGCTATTGAGACCCAAACACGACGAACAGAGAAACAACGAAGAAGATTGAGGTGTAAAATGAGAAAAATCGTAATTTTGCTTTTAATAATGATTGTATCAAGCGTCCCTGCGAAAACACGCTGGGCAACTACGAGATTTACGCCGAGCGCAGACATTATAGGCGCAGGGCAGTTTGTGGCAAATTACAACATTTTTCTTAACACGGAATTCGGCAGAGGACTTACGGGCTATTCTATCGGCGGACTTACTATGGGCGCAAGCGAATGGGTCGAGGTAAATTTAGGATATACGGGCGGAATTAATTTAGGCTTTAAGGGACGACTGCTCAACGAATACGGTATGAACGGCGCGCCGTCGCTTGCTATAGGCGTCCGCAATATTTTTAACAACGAAGCGCGTGCAAGAAGCCGACTTGAAACGGGCGACAAAGATTTTACGGGAGAATATTTCTTGGTTGTCGGAAAAAGCGCTAACGCTTTTAACACTCGTTTCCACGGCGGAGTAATGACAATTCCCGACAGCAGAAGAGATAAATTCAACGGATTTATCGCTATGGAACAGGGAATTGGCAGCGATTTCATTTTTACGCTCGAAGGTTTCACGCAACAAAAAAACTTTTATCTGGCGCTGACGACAACCATAAGATTTGGAGAAAACAACAACGCCGAATTTTATTTTTCACTGCTTGATTTGGAAGGCATATTCTTTTCGGACAGAAAAGATTTAGGTATAACACTTACTCCGAAATCGCGCCAAGACTGGATAAAACCGGGAATTGTCGTGGGGACTTCGATAGCTTGGGGCGGACGCAGAAAATTTAGAGACGGAAGATTTGCGTTGAGAGCAATGGAAGACGTTTTGGCAATTCACGAAACGCGCATAAACGAACTTTCTTCTCAAATTGATACGCTGAAAATTGAAAACGAAGCATTGCGCGAACGAAACGAAAAAGCGTTTAATTCAGTAGATTCTCTGCTGATTTCTTGGGCAATGCACGAGGCTATGCGCGATACGCTTCCGCCGCATTTTACGGAAATTTTCTCGCGTCTCGTAGCCTACACACAAGCATATTCGGCGACACGCTTTGACCCGTTTGAGGTGCGCAGAATTTTGGACGAAGTGCGCAGATACGGCAGACCGGGCGAAGAAATCATAGCTCAAATTGCGCGAAACGAACGCGGGCGCGGCGATATTCGGCTGAGAGCGATTACAATGCTCGGCGAATTAAGAGCAAGATACGAAATTCCCGTCCTTTTGGATATTTTGGAATTTACTATCGACAACCGCGAAAAAATAGAGGTAATTTCGTCGCTCGGCAAAATTAACGACCGCACGGTTGAGCCGCGAATAAGGGATTTTGTGCATCATCAAGACGAAAATCTGCGAATTGCCGCAACCGAAGTCTTGGATATGTGGAGCAGAAATCCGATTAGTCCGACCCTTTGGACGCTCCCCATTCCGGCGGTAAGCGGACAAAATAACGCAAATTCGGTGCAAAATCAAGAAAACACTGCATCTGATAGAAACAATGATGTATTTTTGGTGGAACCGATTGAAGAAAATGAGTAATTTATAAAATTTTAAGGAGTGCAAAAAATGGCTACAATTAAAGCAGGAGATATTTCAAGAGGAATGGTTCTTCTTTACGAAGGGCAACCGTGTAGAGTTATTGATTTCTCACACACAAAAACAGGACGCGGTTCAAACAACATTTCTGCAATGCTAAAAAATATTATTAACGGACGAAAAGTCGAACACCGTTTCAGAACGGACGAAAAAGTTGATACCGCTTTTGTCGAAACAAAGCAGTTTGAGTATCTTTACGAAGACGGCGACGGCTATGTGTTTATGGACAGCGAAAATTTCGAGCAAATTACACTTAAGGAAGATGAAGCCGGCGACGCAATGGGATATTTGCTTCCAAACAACACTTGTCAGATTATGCTTTACGACAACAAACCAATCGGTGTTCAACCACCCACAACCGTTCAATTAAAAATTACGGAAACCGAACCGGGAATTAAAGGTGCAACCATTTCGGGAAGTGTTACAAAACCTGCAACACTTGAGACGGGCTTGGTAATCCAAGTTCCTATGTTCATTGAAGCGGACGAAACTGTTATCGTAAACACAACAAACGGCGAATATTCGGGAAGAATTGAAAAATAAACAAAACTTAAACTTATACAAAGGGAGGGTGCGCTTTATGGAAACTTACAGAAAAGCGTCTGGTTATGCGAACGTATTGGCTATGATTATGGCGGGCGGCGAGGGTTCTCGGCTTTATCCGCTTACTCGCGACAGAGCCAAACCGGCGGTGATTTTTGGCGGGAAATATCGAATTATCGACTTTGTTTTGAACAATTTCGTGAATTCGGGTATATTCAAAATTAAAGTACTCACCCAATTTAAAGCCGATTCGCTTATTAAACATTTGACTAACGGTTGGCGTTTGTCAAACATTCTTGGTCATTATATCGACCCTGTTCCCGCGCAGATGAGAACGGGAAAGAATTGGTATCAGGGAACTGCAGACGCGATTTATCAGAATATGAACTTGATTTATGACGAAAAACCCGATTTTGTCGCGGTTTTCGGCGCAGATCATATTTACAAAATGGATATTTCGAGAATGCTTGCGTTCCACAGAGACAACGGAGCGGTTGCGACTGTCGCGGCAATTCCCAAGCCGATAAGCGAAGCAAGTCAATTCGGCGTAATTCAGGTTGACCCTAACGGAAGAATGATAGGATTTGAAGAAAAACCCGATAATCCCAAACCAATGCCGGGTAATCCCAAAATGGCTCTTTGCTCAATGGGTAATTACATTTTTAACACAGGATTTTTAACAAGAAAATTAGAGGAAGACGCGGCTGACGAAAACTCTTCGCACGATTTCGGCAAAAACATTATTCCGTCTATTTACAACGAATACCCTGTTTATGTTTACGATTTCCACAAAAACGTAATCCCCGGAGAATCGCCCGAGCAATGTATGTATTGGGAAGACGTAGGAACACTGGAAGCGTATTATCGTGCAAATATGACATTGAAAGACGTTATCCCCGAAATCAATTTGTATAACGAATCGTGGCCTATCAGAACAGGAAGCGAAAAAGCCGCGCCTGCAAAATTTGTATTCGGTAGCGATACTTCAGGAAAAGACAAAAGAGTCGGAACAGCAATTGACTCGATTGTTTCGAGCGGTTGTATAATTTCGGGCGGCGAAGTGATTAACTCGGTTTTATCGCGAAGCGTGCGCGTTCACAGCTTTGCAAAAGTCGAAGATTCCATACTGCACCCGAACGTTGACGTAGGCGAAAACTGTCATATAAAAAGAGCGATTATTGACAAAGACGTTTGTATTCCGCCGAACACAAAAATCGGCTTCGACTTGGAAGATGACAAAAAGAAATATTTTGTTTCGGATGACGGAATTGTCGTTGTGACAAACCCGAGTAATCAGAAAAGTCAGCGGCAGGTTTAATTTTTTAATACGCGAGCGTGAAGCCTTGCAGGTTTTGCGCTCGCGAACCCTTTAAATAAATAAAAAACACTATTATGAAAAAACAAAGAGAGCAATCAAAAGCAGAGCAATTATATTTCAGGGACGTAAGCAAGTTCAAATTGTTGAGTGAAGAAGAAGAAGAAATACTTATAGACGACGTAATCAACAAAGTCCCCGGAGCGGAAGAGAAGCTAGTCACCGCAAACCTTCGTTTCGTCGCCAAAGAAGCGAGAAAACACAAAATAACAGGCGGACTTTCGTTTTTGGAACTGGTTAACGAAGGAAACCTCGGACTTTTGAAAGCGGCAAAAAGATTTGACAAAAGCAAAGACGTTAAATTTATCTCTTATGCCGTTTGGTGGGTGAGACAAGCAATTCAAAAAGCGATTTTCGACAGAATGAGTACGGTACATATCCCCGTTAATAAAATTACGCTTTTGTCAAAATTCAGACAAACGCTCGAAAAATTTGACGGCGATTTCAACAAAGCGATAGAAGAGCCCGAATTTAAGAAGCATAAAGACGACATTATAGAAATAATGGAGAAGAGTAAAAACACTTCGCTCGACCGCCCGATTTCGCAAGTGCAGGACGAAGAAAACACGCAGACCCTGCTCGACACAATAGGGATTGACCCATCGCAGAACGAAGATATGATGCTTCTTGAACTTCGCAACGAAATAGAAAAAGTTATTCACGAATTGCCGATACTTAACGACAAAGAAGAAAAAATAATACGAATGTATTACGGAATAAATTTTTCGTCCACCAAAACGCTCGAAGAAATAGGTGCAGAACTCGGAATTACCCGCGAAAGAGTGCGCCTTACCCGCGACAAAGCGCTCCGCAAACTCTACAAAGACGAAGACGCAAGAAACCGTCTGAAAGACTATCTGGGAATTTCAAGCAACGAGGAACAGTCGTGGAATTTCGGGTATTAAAATATGGTGGTAGGGGCAGGTTTAAAACCTGCCCTTACGTAGCAGTTGTTATTTTTGCAATTCTTTTTATTGCCCAAATCACTTTTGCCGCGCCTTTGTCCATAGAGGGAAATTTCCACGGAATTTTTGATAATCTCGAAAACAAGTTCGGGGCTGAAGGGTCAGGGACAGTTTTCGGTGCAAATGCCGATTTATCCGTGGGCTTTTTGCCAAGCAGAAACAGCGGTGTTTTTATCGGCGTAAATTTCTTTCAGCAGTATGGCGACGAAAATACAGGCGACGGATTTTCGCCGATTATGTCTTTTCGGTTTCAGGACGACATAAACAACTTTGTTTTTGGAACTATGCCGCGAAGTTTACTTATAAATTATCACGATTATATTTTATCGAAACATTGGCAGTTTCAAAATCCTGTGTTTCAGGGACTTTTTTTCGAGCAGGATTTTGGTGCGCTTAATTGGGCAGTTTGGGCTGATTGGGTGGGAATGCAAAGCGAAAACACTCGCGAAAGATTTATCCACGGACATAATCTTACCGGCACATTTATATTAAACGACCAAAGTTATCTTTTACTCGGCTATCAGTTTATTTATGACCACATAGCGTTAAGAAGCGGCGTCGGACACGGCGACCACGTCGAAGATGTCGGTGCGTTTGTGGGGAATATTTCGTATCGTGCGCTTGGCGAGCAAAATTCACGTATAAGGGAATTCAGAGGCGGATTTCGCGGAATGTTCAGGTATAACAGACAAAGAGAATTTACTAAAAATTATCAAATAAGCGCGGGAGTAGAAGTTTATACGGGGCTTGACTTCGGACTGTTCGACATCGGCTATTCGCATTATTTTAAGGTGCGAGATGTTGTGCGTTTTCCTTACGAATTTGAGACAGGCGACGACAGATTTTTGGCGGACTTCGGACAGGCGGATATTTTAGTGCGCTTTTTAGACAGAGACGAGGCGAAGGTTAATTTTACTCTTTCGTTTATTCCCACAGATGGCGGGGTTAATCATCGGCAAACTATGCAGGTGGTTGTACCTATCAGGGTTGGTAGATAAAAAAACAAGGGCAGGTTTGAAACCTGCCCCTACAAATCTGCCCCTACAAAAATCGTCCGTCCGGCAAGGATTTAGAAATTAAACGAAAAACCTATCGAAAAATCGTATTGCGAAATTTCCGTCATAAGTGATACGTGTTCGCGGAAATACCAACGAAGACCTATAACATACCAATTAAATTCGGGAAATTCAAATCTTACGCGGTCGCCTTTTCTGATAAACGGGTCGTCTTTGTCGTCAAATATTAAAGAAGCGCCGATTTTAAATCCGATATACGGGTCTATATGTCTTGCTACATCGACCTTTCCTCTAAGAGATGGCATTCCGAACGGGTGAAACATAAATCTGAAATTTGGGTTAATGCCAAATCTTGTGTAAACTTCATCGCGCCAATCATTCCAAAATGGATTATATAGCTCGTTTGTAAGATTGCCGTTCCTGTCAAAAGCCAAACGAGGTCCTCCGTGATGATACTGGCGATAAATAGGAATACCTCCCCAACCGTAATCATTAAACCAACCAAGTTCATCTTGACCGGTCCGAAGCCAATTAAGACCGTGCCAATAACCACCGTGCCAATGTCTATGCCACAAATAACCATAATCGTACCTCTGCCAATACATACGCAGTTCGGCGCCGAAAGAGAACATTCCGCCGAATGCGGCTCTGTCCCAAATCAGCGGAACTATGCCGAAGCCGCTTCCTTTGTTAATACCTGCAAGGACACCGAAAGCGAATTCGTCGTCGCCTTCTTCAAACGCCAAAACCCTCGGTCTCACCTGACCTGTCTGAGCCAGCAAAACGGTTGCCAAAACCAAAATCGCCGCAAAGATTTTCATCATCTTCATAAAAGATACCTCTCCCGTTTTTTATTTAATAAGTCTAATAAATAGCCGTGAAAATAATATTTGGAAAGAGTGCAATATGGGAAAAAACTTAAAATTATCAAAAAAACTCGCCATTACTATTGATTTTATATTATTTTTGACGTTAATAATAGGGTATGCACGCGCAACCCAAAAAAACAAGGGGTGTTTTATGGCTATATTGGATGAAATTGCAAATATTGTCGAAAGCAGAGATGAAGACGGCAAACTTTATATAATGGTTTATCCGGAAACGGAAAAAGAGCCGTTGATTGAGAAATTCACCGAGTTGTACGAAAATGTACTCGGCGGTGATTTGGAACTTGTCAAAAGGGTTATAAAAAAAGCAAGCGGCAGTTGGGAGTGTATCGGCGATATACCTATTGACTACGACAGAGAACTCGACCAACTTATAACGGTAAAAACAAATCCGATGAAAGTGTATATGGGCGTCTCTATTGACGCGAAAGCAAAAAACCTTACTGTCGATAAACTTTTGGCGCGCCTAAAAATTGTCGGAGTAGTTTTCGGTATTAAGCATAATGTTCTCGAAGACATACTCGTGAAGCAACTTTATGAGCAATTTCATTTGGTTGCGGAGGGAGTTCCGCCCATAGAAGGATATGACGGTTCCTTAGAAATGAAAGTCAACACGGAAAAAAGCAGTGAGCCTAAAAAACTGGAAGACGGCTCTGTGGATTACAGAGAAATTTCGGCATTTACCACCATATTTGCGGGCGACATTATAGGAACGCAAATTCCCGCCGACCACGGAACTCCGGGAACAGACGTTTTAGGAAACGCCGTGCCGCCCAAACCGCGAAAAGAATTTGTTATGAAGCCCGCACAGTTTATTTCGGTATCGGAAGACGGTAAAAATCTTGTTGCGGACACAACGGGCGTGCTAATAAACAAAGCAGGACTGCTCTCTATAAAAGAACGTCTGGAATTAAAAAATGTCGATTACAATACAGGAAATGTGAGATTTCCGGGAGCGATAGATGTTGAAGGAAACGTTGCGGCGGATTTTTGCGTAGAAAGCGAAAGCGATATTGTTATTCACGGAATGGTGGAAAGTGCAACAATAAAATCCAAAGGCGGTTCGGTAAAAATAAGCGGCGGAATAATAGGGAAAAACAATACGTTTATCTCGGCAAAAACCGCAATCAGCATAAATTTTGCGCAGGACACCGATTTTGAGTGCATAGAAGGAGACGTAAATGTCGGAAATTATATGCACCATTGCAACGTAATTTGCAAAAATTATAAAACTCTCAACGAAAAATCGGCGGTTGTCGGCGGAAAAATAGAGGCTAACGAAAGCATTACTGTCTCAAACTCATCAAATGAAGAAGGAGTTGCAACCGAACTAACACTTTACAGCCAACTCGAAAAAGAATTGATTGCAAAGCGCGCTAAATTGGAAGAAGTGCAAAAACCGCTCGCAGAATTGCTTAAAAACTCAGATTACGCCTACAAAAACAAAACGACGGCGATAAAAACATTCGGCTACAAAGAAGGAAGCCCGCAATACAACGATTATCTGGCAAGCAAGAAAAAATATGAGGAAATAAAAGCAAAGAGTGAACTCGTGGAAAATAACCTTACCGCAATAAACGCAAAACTTGCCGAAGAAAGACAACACACAGGTCATATTGCAATTTTGAAAAACGGATTTGCGGGAACTGTCATAAAAATCGGCAGATACAAATATTACATAAAAGACAACGTTTTTGCGAGAAAATACTATCTCGAAGGCGCAGAAATTGTCGGCGGACCGCTGATTGCCGTAAAAACACCCGAAGGCAAAGATGGTGCAAACGAGCAAGCAAGCGCCGACAGACCCGATACAATAACAATCCAGACAAAAAAGCAATACGGGCTAAAAAAAGGCACAGAAGACTAAAAGTGTTGAACAAAACCCAAATGGACAACAGGATAATTGCGATTTTTGTTTAAATATTTTTGCGTTCCCGAAATTTGCCAAGCGAAGTCAAGCGACGCGCCCGAACGCATTCGCGGCTGTAAAAGACGAATTGCAATACCTGCGCTTGCCGCATTTGCGTTTATGCTTTCTCTCGGCGAACTAAAAGTCTCAAACAGATAGCCTGCGTCCAAAAACAGCGCACCTGTCATTACAGGTCTAAATCCGCTTAATGTGTGGTCAACCCAAGAAAAAGCACCCATACGCATTTCGGGAAGCGTTGCAATATAAAACTGATATTCTGCAGTGCCGACTATTCTATTGCCGAAATTTACGCTGTCTCTGCTTCCGATAAAATTGTCGTTCCAACCGCGGACAAAAAACGCGCCGCCTGTTAAAAATCCGCCGTATCTGTGGCGTTCTCCTATCGGCGTGGTATCAAATCTTGTTCTCAGCAAAAATGACTGCCTCGCTCTGTAAGAAACAGGAATATTTTGGCTTAATTCTCCCGAAATTCCCCAAAATACGTTTTCAAACGCAAGCATTATGTTTGTATTAAGCGAAATTTGCGCAAAAGTAGAAAGCATAGGCGGATAAAGATTGTCGCTCAGCCTAAATCGGTATTGCAGTCTTTGATAAACTTCCCAAAATTCGTCTATAATGTCGCCGCTCAGCCAATCGCCGCGAGTGTTTTGCGACATTAGGCTGTATCTTCTGAAACGCGGGGCAATTTCGTAGCAAACTCTGTGTCTTTCCGAAATATTTCGCCCAAAACGCGTAAAAGTATTAAGATACGGCGAAAGTTCTTCTTCAAAAACAAGCGACGGTCTTCTGCCGACAAGTCCGCCTATGTCAAAAAAATAATTGCTTGCTCCCAACGGAATGTGCATAGTTGTTCCGAAATGCCTGTCTTGCCAAGCTCCCACGTCAAAATAAAGGTGTTGCCCTTCCCTAAGAAAATCTTTGTATTTAAATTGCAAAACAACCCAAAGCCACGACCTGTTTTCACCATAAATTGTCGGAAACAAAGCGCCTCCAAAGCCCGACAAACTAAAATCTCGGCTCTGAGCGGTTTGGTTTTGGGTATCGTCCGCAAAAAGAGCGACCGACAAAAAAAAGAATATAACCAAAAACGCAACTTTAATATTTTTCACAAATAAACTAAGCCTCTCCCATCAAATACCCCAAAACATCCATAAATATGGCAATGCAAACAATAGGCATACCGTTGGTGGTGTTCTGCGGTATAGCCGCTATAATAATAAAGTCAGGCGAACATCTCGAACGAAAAGGCATACTTCAACGATGGAGCGGCGTAGCTACTACCTAAACAAATTAAAAGAAAGCAGGATATTGCGCGATTAGTATTCCAATCGCAGAACGTCATCAACGAAGAGACCTGTCAATTCAGCAACATCATCGACAGACATGCCTTTTTTCAGCATGTTTATTGCTATTCGTTCCACTCGTTCTTCCTCTCGCACTTTTTGCGCAGTCTCCAAATCCCATTCTTTTAACAGCATAGTAATAACCTCCTGTCCTTTATTTATTAAATAATCTTCCAAAATTCTGTGGCTTTGACAATATTTTACCGCTTCTATTATCGCTTCTTTCTTGTCCATACCGCCGGCTTCATTTGCACGTATTACCGCCATAAACTCTTCATAACCGTTCAGATTTTCGCTCTTTTCCGCAAATTGGGGGTTTCGTCCCTTGTTTATGTTATAAACCTCTACGATTACTTCAAGATTTATCGGACATTCTTCTCCGCGCAACTTAAACGAATTCGACAATTTAAGCGTTGCATGATCAGGGTAATCGTCTTCGCCGTTGTATAAAACAATAAACTCAGGATGCGGTATCATCACCTTGCGTTCTTTGTAAATCGCCTTGCCGTCTATTACGTTTTTATATACTTCCGAGATGTAATTCAGCATTCTGAACGGCATATTTTCGTTAACTGTCGATTGGTGTTCTATTAAAACTACAAATTTGTCGTCAATCATAAACGAAAGGTCGTTTTGCAGTCCGCCTCTAAACAAAACACCGTCAAGCGTTGCCATTTTTACATCTGTATCTTTTCCGTAATTTGTGTTATTAATTGCATTATACAATTCCAACAAAACCTCTTTTTCGCCAAACAAACTAGCAAAAACACTGCTTTTATATTCCCTGTTTGCCGCCGTCTCCATTTTTCCCTCCTGTATTTATATAAAATACTATTTGCCTCACAAGCGCACGGAAATTTTAGAGAATTAGCGAGAATTTTGTTGAAGCCGGGGGAAATTCAGACTTAAGGCATACTTCAACGATGGAGTGGGGTAGCTACCGCCTAAACAAATTACAAAGAAAGCAGGAAAAAACCTGCTTTCTTTTCTTTTACCTTAACATTTAAGCCACAATATTCAGTTTAATTCACAGTTTTTTGCAAGCAATCACTCTTTTTTAGGAAATTCTTTATATTTTATGCTATATTTAATTTAATGTAAAAAAAACAAAAGCTTAACAATAAGGAGATTTAACAATTATGCTTAACAAAAAAAACGCACTAATCGCTCTGGGACTTTCAGCGGTTTTAGTAATACCGCTTTGGGCAAACAACCGACCTTTTCCGCAAGAGGGTAGATTTGAGATGGGCGGAAATCCGATAAGACCAAACATTCAAAACCCACAACAAATGAACAATGACGTAATAGCAAGATACAATCATTACAGAGACACTTTCCTTGGACGTGGAAACGGTTTTGCTTGGATTAGAGCAACCGGAACAGGAGTATCGGCAAGTGCCCTCACGATTTCCGAAGCACACGGATATGCAATGAAAATTTTTGCACTTATGGCAGGCGTAAGAGGCGACGAAAGACAAATATTTGACGAGATGAACGCTTTGAGAAAAGCAATGCCGTCAATGACAGACCATAGATTGATGTCGTGGACGGTTTTTCCGACAGGTAGCCCTGCAAGACCTGACCTCGCACGCAGAAGCAACAATGCAACAGATGGTTGTTTGGATATGGCTTACGCTTTACTTTTGGCTCACGACCAATGGGGTAGCCCGACAAATTTACAGTATATGAACGACGCACATCAAATTATCGCAGGGCTGAGACAAGCAAATATGCATAATGGTCAGCCGAACAACGCTTCACACAGAACAAAACTCGGCGATTGGCAAAATGCCGGTCAAACAACTGATTTGGAGGCGCAAAGAACAACTTCGAGGTCTTCCGATTGGCGACCTGCCCATTTCAAAGCGTTTGCAAGAGCAACAAGTCAAGACTATTGGAGAATTGCAGCTGACACGGTTTACAATCTTTTGAACAGCGTCTCCCATTCGACTACCGGTCTTATGCCCGATTTCGTAATAGGTATTCCTGCAAGAGTAGTTCGCCAAGGTACAAATGAAGCATTGGTCAGCGGAGAACACAATCAATGGAATTATTCGTTTAACGCTTGCAGAGTACCATGGTTTTTAGCAATGGACTACATTCACTACGGCGAAACTCGCGCAAGAACGCAAATGAACAGAATTACTACTTGGTTGAATGGAATTTCAGGAGGAAACCCTAATAACATAAATGCAGGGCAAGGTTTCACCTTAGCGGGACAACGAGTAAACAATCCCCACACGGACTGGACAAGTATGTCGTTTATGGCGCCGTTTGCCGCAGGAATGGTCGGCAGTTCTACAAACCAAAATTTCTTAAACAGTATGTACAATTATTTGAGAGCCCAAACTCCCACCGACGTGTATTCGGTAGCTATTCAAGTTTTGAATATGCTTCTTCTTTCACAAAACTGGTGGGCTCCTGCATCAACAGGTACAGGAGTTGAGCCGGGCGACGGTTGCGATATTCCCCCTATGGACGTTGCAACTTGGTCAACCGGTTGGGGAGTAGAGCCCGGACCGGGGTCTTCAGCAACTGTGACCCCCACAGGAACACAAGTAAATTTCTCTCTTAACAGAGCCAACGCCGGTTCTTGGTCTATGATTTGGGTCGCTTTTGACGAAGGAGATTTTGAGTACGTAAGCGAAATAGTACTTACTTACACTTCAACCGGACCTATGAGATTGATACTCGGCGACCCTGCTTTATCTAATAACGGTGCAGGTTATACATCAGAAGTAATTCCTGCCAGCGCCACTTCTCGCACAGTTCGCTTAAATCCCGCATTGTTCGAGCAGTTGTGGGCGTGTATGGATCCTGAGAATATGACTCTTTGCCAGCCGAATAATCAGGCAAATATTGTAAGCATTATGCTCGCGGCAGACGGAACGACTGCAACTACAGGAACAATCACAAGCCTCGAATTCGTTGGCTTCGGTTGCGACAGCCCCGTATCAATTATCCCGCAAAACAGACCTGTAAGCAGTGGTGCGGCGAGAGTTGCAGGCAGAGGAATGACTATTACGCGAAACGCAATTAACTTCAACATTCCGAGTGAGCAGATGGTTAGTTTGCAAATTACGGACGTAAGAGGTCGTATGCTTTTCACTCAAGACATCAACCTTAATGCGGCAGGTGTAGGCACATTCAATATCCCCGCTTCGATACAAAGAAATCAAACGTTGATAGTAAACGTAAGAGGCAGAAACGGGTTTAATACTTCACGGAAAATGTTGCTGACGAGATAAATGAAAGCAGAACAGAAAACAAAAAAGGTGAGCCAATCGGTTCACCTTTTTTATTTTTTAAGACAAATGCAAATATTCTCGCTGTTAGTCGTAAAAATAATGTATTTTTATATTGACTTGGAGGATTTGATGAGATTTTTAAGATATGGCGAAAATCGGAAAGCGTCAGTAGGTGATTTCTTCTTTAATATAAGCGCACTTACTTTTGCGGGAGCTGTTGTTGCGAATTTGTTTGATTGGGGCGGCAGTCCCGAACACGCCGCTTGGGGATTCCTTGCTTCGATTGGCTTTTTTGGTGTGGGCTATTTATCACGAGGAGGTGAGTAATGGAAACTTTTTTAATGGCAATGGGTGCTGTTGGCATAATGATTATTTTTATGTATATTACGGGAATAGTAGAAACTAAACTCGAAAAACGCGGCATTTTAACACCGGTATAACAATTCAGCAAAATATTTTTTTCGCAATTGAGTGTGGAATAAAGTATTTTTAATAAAAAAGCAGGAGGATTTTTGAGAAACATCAGAACGCGAAGAAATATCGGCAGAGTTTCAAAGGTAGAAATAGTTAAAGGGAAAATCGAAGTTTCCGATTGTCCTAAGTGTGGGAAAAAAGAAAAAAAGGACTTGCTGGAATTAACGGGGACGCTGTTTTTTGATTTCAGCAAACTAATATTTATCGGTATATTCATTGACAGGTTTTTCAATTCGTCAGAAATTACCGAGGGATTGAACGCTATGCATTTAGGCGGCATAATTGTTGCAATGATGGCTGTTGGTTTTGTGTTAGTGAATATGTCTTCAAAGAGAAAGGAATAAACTTATGAATACAGAATTTCTTACGCTTATTGGTATGATTGCTGGTGCAATGCTAGTGATGGGAGTAGGATTTGACTATTTGTCAAACAGACAAACAAAAAACGGAGCAAGGTTAGCCACTGCTTAACGAACTAAAGAGGAGATTTGACTTGAAAAATATTTTTATAATGTTATTGATATTAGCAACTTTTTCGTTTGCAACTGTTCCTATGCCTGCGCCTTTGACAAGCGCCGATATGGAAATTTTACCGTACGAGCCGACAGACATAAATATCGAGACTTCGCAAAGCGTTGCAGAAACGCTTGAAGAGATTGCCGAAATTTCGTACGAAACGACGGAAGAAGCAGGCGAAATAACCACAGCAGAAATTGAGCTCGGCTCGGTGGCTGAGCTTGTCGAAGCCGAAGCGGAAATCGTTGTCGAAGAAGCGACAATGGCATCGCTTGCAATTACTACAACACCCGACGGTGCCACAATTCTTGTCAATCGTCGAGTTTCGGGGACTACTCCGTTTTTTGCCGACGAGCTTGAGCCGCGCGAATACAACATTATGCTTCTTAAAGAGGGCTTTACCCTTTTTGATACAACTTTCACTTTATCGGCAGGACAAAATGATACGCTTTCCATAGCGCTTATTTCGGAAAATCAGCAGGTGCAGGCTCCCGCAAGAACGCGAGGTCGTGATACGGCAACACAAGCGGAAAGCGAAGAAGAAGAAAAAGACAAAACCGATACACTCAGCGAAGAAGAACTCGCCACAAAAAGACGGAGAATGGACAGGGCAGGAATTATAGTATTTTTGTCTGTAATGTTTGTTTCAATGGCAATGCAGGAAAGCCGAAGCCGATGAAAGCGCTTCTGCTTTTAATTTTCTGCTTGGCTACGGCGGCGTTTTCTTTCAGTGAAATCGTGCAAATTCGCGGCGGAACTTTTAACAGAGGAAGCGAAAGAGGAAATCCCGACGAAAGACCCGTGCGCGAAATAACGGTGGACGCATTCCGTCTCGACAAACGCCCCGTCAGCAACAACGATTATCAGCAATGCGTGAATGCAGGAAGATGTTCTCGTCCAAATACCGCTAATTGTTTTTTATGGACAAACCAAGGACTTACAAGAATGACGCCGCCCGAAGAATTGCTTGCACCCAACAACCCTGTCATTTGCATAACTTGGAGACAGGCAAGCGAATATTGCAGGTTTAGAGGCGGCAGGCTTCCGACCGAAGCCGAATGGGAATTTGCCGCAACCAACGGCGGAAGAACCACCTTTTCGTGGGGCAACGAAAGACCTACGCCGCAAAGAGCGCGTTTCAGAAGCCGAAGTTCCGTGCAGGTTTACACTTTTGACGGAGTAGGCGATTTTGGATTGGTCGATATGAACGGAAACGTTTGGGAATGGGTAAACGACAGATACGAGCAGGATTTCTATCAATTTGCACCGCAACACAATCCGAGAGGTCCGCAAGTCGGACGTTTCAATGTAATTCGAGGCGGCGGCTGGTACAGCGAAGAGCGAGCGCTAAGAGGAACAAATCGTCAGTGGTTTGCACCCGAGGCGGGCGAAATCAGCATCGGCGTCAGATGCGCACATTAATTTATAATTTTTTTCAGAAATTTCCTTTATCATAATAATCGCCGTATAGCGGAATAAAGCCGTGCTTCTTAAAAATGTGCGCACAGTATTTGCCGTTAATATACTGAAGCCAATCGGCAACATCTTTTGCACTTCTTTTATTCAAAAGCAAATGATTTGTCTCTTCCTTAATTTTCATAAGGGGAATACAGCTGATTATTTCCTTTATAATCGGTATCGTAGGCGGTGAAACGCTGAAACGAGTAAGCCCAAGCCCCAAAAGCAAAATGGTACACTCCGGACGCGCCGCCATATCGCCGCACATCGAAATAGGCTTTCCGCCCGAAACACATTGGTCTATGGCAGTTTTCACTATTTTCAGAAACGCGGGCTCAAGCGGATTGTAGAGATAGTTAACCTTAGCGTTGCTTCGGTCGGCGGCAGATAAATATTGCATAAGGTCGTTGGTACCGATAGACGCAAATTCTAAGGTGCTTAAAAACGACTCTATTTCTAAAATTGCAAGCGGCACTTCAAGCAAAACGCCCAAACTCGGACATTTTATTCCCAATTCATCAGCCGTTTTTATGGTAAAGTTGCGCAAAAAATCCCATTCGGAAAGAGTGGTTATCATAGGGAACATTATTCCGTATTTTTTGCCCTCCCCCGCTTTGAGTATTGCAACAAGTTGTTTATGTAAAAACTCGGTTCTCTCACGATAAATTCGCACAGCCCGCCAACCCATAAACGGGTTTTCTTCACGTGGTATATCATTTATAAATTTGACCATTTTGTCGCCGCCCACGTCCATAACGCGAATATTAACTTTTTTGCCGCTCCCTATTTTGTTAAAAATACCTTCGTAATAGCGAATTTGCTCGCTTTCGGACGGAAATTCCGCGTATTCGGTAAATAATATTTCGGTACGCACAAGACCTATTCCGTCAGCGCCGTTTTCGACTGCAAGTCTCGCGTCATCTTCGATAGACACATTTGCCATTACCGAAATAGACATTCCGTCATTGGTGAAAACAGGACGTTTCAAAAAGGCGGGTAATCCGCGCTTTCGCAAATTCTTTTCGTTAATATAAGAATTATATTCGTTAATCGATTTTTTAGTCGGATTTATCGTAAAAGTTCCCACATCGCAATCAATTAAAACGTTATTTCCTTCAACCAAGTTTAACTTCAGCAAGTCCACGTCGGAAATTACGGGAATTGAATTTGAACGAGCAACGATAGCGGCGTGCGAAGTTTTTCCCGACGCCAAACACACCACTCCTTTTATTTTTTCTATGTTTTTACCAACGATGTGAGACAAAATAAG
Source organism: Chitinivibrionia bacterium (assembly GCA_009779925.1). Taxonomy (NCBI): domain Bacteria; kingdom Pseudomonadati; phylum Fibrobacterota; class Chitinivibrionia; species Chitinivibrionia bacterium. Next base: position 7,204 of record WRAZ01000022.1, on the reverse strand, counting down.
CGGACCGTTTATAAACAAAACCACATCTTTTTCAAATATTCTTTCTTCAAAATTATCGCAACCGAGATAATGCAGAATTCTTTTGCCCGCCTCGCATATATCTTTATCTCGCTCCCTTATATATTCATCTTCGATAGACTTAAACTCCTCCATCATATCATTGGCGACTTTTTGGACGGAGCTTTCGGCGGAAAACAACTCCGTGCGAATATTATACATAACACTTCTGCTAAGCATCGGGTCGTTCACTATACATTTATATATTTCAATTATAGAGGCGTCATCGCTTCCCGTACCGGCTTTCGCTCTTAAGACTTTAGACAGGTCATCGTAATATTTTGTCGCCTGCAGTTTTGCGTTTTCAAATCTGTCTGTCTCTAATAAAATTTCGTCTCGCGTAATTCTTCGTATTATGTTGTCGTTCTTAACCTCGACTATAACCGCCTGTCCAAGCCCTTTTCCTGCGGCTATCGAAGTTCCCGAATAAATTTTTGGCTTCCCCCCCATCATCTTACAAGTCCACCACTTTATTAGTATAATCTCCGTATAAGGAGCAAATTGTATTGTCGAGCGAACCTGCGCTTGAGCGTGCGATATTTCGTAAAGCCATCGACGACCATTCCGACTTATCAGCGAATGCGGCGTCTATTTTGTCTTGTGCTCGGCAATATTCGTCAAAAAACGAAAATATTTTCATTTCGTCCCGATAACGCAAATTTTCCCAAAGAGGATTAATTTTTCCCTCTTCTTCTTCGCCGCCCGAATAATCTTTAATCCATTTTTCCACTAATTCAAAGGCTTCCTTAAGGACAGGTGTGTTTTCCACATACGCGTTTATGTCGTATCCACTGATGTCTTTGTCGGTATTTTCCAAATAAAAGCAAGAATCCAGCCCAATTTTTGAAACGGTGTCTATATCCACGGAATTTGCTCCCGAAAGCGGCACCATTCCGTTAGCCGCCGCCCTTACCGCACTAAACGACGATGGTTCTAAAGAATAAGGCGACGAAATAAATTCCGCCATATCTCCGATAGCTAAAAGTTCCTCTTCCAAAGAGGTTGTGCAGTTGTAAACAAAATGCACCTGCAATTCTTTGCAATCCTTAAGCGCTCGTGAGAAAATATTCACAAGCGATACCAGCTGCTTGCCGTAAAAATCAAAGGGCAACGCTCTTCCTGTGAAAAAATATGCGCGAGAAACAAGTTTTTCTCCACGTCTCAGCCTTAAATAGCGCGCCGCAATATAAAGAAGCATTAAAACCTGCGAGTTGCCGAGGGTTATTTTTCGTATGTGCGTAATAAAAAGCGTATCGAGCAAAGAGTTTTTTGCAATTGCAATATCGTTAAACATTTTTTCGAGAAACTCCTCTTTAGCGTACGCTTTTATTTGAGTAAATACTTTCTGTATGGCGGCGTTTTGCGAGTAGCGCTCAAAATCGGCAAGTTTAGAGTTTTCCTTAATCCAACCTTCGCCAATCTTGGATGTTATCAAATCCGCGAGGTGTTTATTAGAATAAAGCAACCATCTGCGAAGAGAAACGCCCGAAAAAGTCGGTTTTATATCAACCGAATATATGCGGGAAGTCTTTGGAAGCGCAACATTTTTTATATGGTCTGCGCCGCTCTGAGAATACGAGAAAGCGCTTCCCGAAAACATAAGCGAAAGGTTTGCCATACAGATTTTCTTTATAGCGCCCTCTTCAATAAGCGAAATTTCACGCAGGTCATCATCGGAAGCACCATATTCCTTTCTCGCTTTATCGAGAAGCCAATGGTTAATTTTCATAATTACGTTAACGTGTTGCGGCAAAAGGGTTTCTAAAATATAGAGAGGCACTTTAGGAAATTGACCGCCGTCCACAAGCGGAAGCGATATAACAAATGTTTTTCGGGCAATACCCACGGCTTTTTCGACGGAAATTTCGAAATGAGCAATTAAAATCCGTATAAATTCAATTATGGCAAATCCCATACGACTGTCCGCAAGAATAATCTGCGCCTTGTCGCAAATGGTTTCGATAGAATTATTTTGCGATAAATGCCGACGCAATATATCTTTTATCGACGCCGCAGCCAAGAAATATTGTTGTTTTATATGCAGTTCGCTTGTTTGTTGAGACACTTCCTCGCTGAACAAATAGCGCAAAAACTTTACGGAATCGCTTTTTTCGTCGCAAGCGCGTACGTAATCGCTGTGAAGCATATAATCCGAAGAAAAGTCCTCGCTCGGCAAAGCGTTCCAAAAGCGCAATGTATTAACGACTTTGTTTCGATACCCCGAAATCGGAAAATCCACAGGTGTCGCCATAACTCTGTCGCCGCAAATCCAAATGGACTCGTCGGGATTTTTCTTGCCTAAACAACCGCCGTAGCATGAGCGACTGCCGAAACACACGTGATTATTGTATTCAGGTCTATCAACAACCCACGGATTATACAAAGACGACCAATAATATGGTCTTTCCAACTGTCCGAGAATGCTTTTATCCGAATTATTTTTAACAGCTTGCCTGAATTGCGCCATACCATACCAAAGCCCGTAGGCAACCGACGGAATACCTTTAGAGGCAAGCACTTCAAGAATATTTGCGGAAAATTCCCCGATAAACCCGTTTCCCAAATCCATAGGCGGCTCTTTGGCGTTTATTTCACTTCGTTCAATTCCTTCCTGCTCGAGCATTATGTCGAGATGAGATTGAAGTTCGTTTGAAACGGAATGCATTTTTATTGGCGAACCGAGATTATATTCTAAAGACAAATAATAAATTCGTCTTATTTCATTATTACCTAAATATGCTTTTTGCGTTTTAATCCAATTTTCTATGACGTGCGCACGTAAAACGCCGCTTATACCGATATATTTATCGTATTGTGTAGCGGAATTTTCATCTTTCGCACGAAAATATTTGAAATATTTTTCTAAAAACTTGTTGTCATCATTCATTAGATTACCTCTTTGCATTTAATAGTACCAACATCAGTGTTAGTGCCAACTTTAAGGTTTGGCTTAAAACGCAATCAATTCAACTTTCCGCCTAAAAGCAGAATTAAGTTAACTTAATATAATATATTGTAATAAGCCTGCGCAATAAAATATTCTTTTTTTTATTCTTTTATTTGAAACGCACCTGCTATAGCAGAAACATTTCTCTCCCAGAATGCTAAAAAACCGTCATCGAAATGACTCAGCGCAGGAATTCCCGTTCTCAGGACAGCAGTTCTAACACCTTTTTCTTCCATAATTTCCGAGGCAGGAGCGCCTGTTTGCCAACGGTTTATTACAACGCCGACCTCTCCGCTTTCTACCAAATCGCGAAATTTTCGCGCTGTCTCCTCATTCCAATCGTATTCCGGCAAAAATCTTGCGACAACAAAAACATCTATATCCATAAGCAAATAATCAAAAATTCCGCTTAATGCAACTGCGCTGAAATTGTCTATTTCAAGGAGTTTCCGCGTATATTCGTTGCGAAGTGCAAGCGAACGCCGCTTAAAATCGAGCAAATTAGCCGAAATGACACAAGCATACTTCGGAAAAAGCGCGCTGAAATCACTCTCCAGGATTTCTGCCATACGAACGGCGTTTGCAAGCGAAAGCCAAACGAAAGGATTTATCTCTCCGTTAGACGTGCGTATCAGCGGAATTGCCGAACCTGTCGGGCTTGGCGGTATGGCGCAGTCTATTTCAACGACCCGTATGTTTCTGTGGCGAAGTTGCACGAATATCGGGTCATCGGGAATAATCGAGCGAATTCCGACAACAGCCGCGACCCTCGGTGCGATTTCGTCGAGTTCGTCGCTGTATTCGGATGCGAGCCCGTCAAATTCGTCCATAGTAAAATCTGTGCCGAACGGCTCTAAAACATCGACGGGCACTCCGCGTAAAATTTCACGCGAAAGCGCGCCCAAAGCAGGAATGCTTACGGCAACAGCAAGACGTATTTCTTGCGGCGCAGGTTGTGCCGTCGCAGTCGCCGCGCGATTTCGGCGCTCCCCTCTCGCAAACGCTAAAGTAAGAGAAAGCAAAATAATCACAAACACTCTAAACATTTTCAATCTCTCCCGCTCACTGCTCTAAGTAATTGCTCCAAGTTAAAGCGCATTCCTCTTTCAAAGAATTCCGCGCTGTATTCACCGTATGACAAATGCGAAAGTTTAACCACGCGGACGCCCGTTTCTTCCTGAATTGTCCTTAAAAACGTCGGCGGAAAATCGCTCTCCGAAAAAACCACCTGAACATTGACGGCGCGGATTTTCTCTATCGTTTCCATCATTTGCGAAGCGGTCGGAGCTATCCCGTGGCTCGGCTCTATAACCGCTTCCACCTGAAAGCCGAACTCCTGCAAAAGATACGAATACCCGCCGTGAATTGTAGCGCATCTGAAATCGTTTTCCTTGTAATCTGCAAGTTTTTCCATAAATTCCGCCCGAAGTTGCCTTAACTGTCGCGCGTATCTCTGCGCATTCTGACGGAAAAACTGCGCATTTGCAGGGTCGATTTCAGCAAGACGGGTCGCTATCGTAAAAACCTGCTGAATAGACGCGGAAATCGAAATAAAAGTGTGCGAATTTACCTGATTTGTATTTATCGACTGCGGAATAAGCGCAACGCCGTCGTTGGCAAAAATTTTGTGTATTCGATTTAAATTGCCCGCCGCCCTAAGTATCTGAAGCGCAAATTCGTCGTGTCCTACCCCGTTGAGAATTACAACGTCAAGCCCCATCGCCCGCTCAATATCTTCGGGAATTATCCGATAACCGTGCGGATTAACGTTAGGGCTAATCATAGGTATAACGTCCGCTCTGTCGCCTACAATATTCCGAGCGAAGCTGTAATAAGGGTGCAAACTGACGCCGATTTGCAGTCGTTGCTGTTGCCGCCCTTGCGCAAAACAAGTCGCAAAAAGCAACAAAACTATTGTTAAAATCCGTGTTTTCATTTACACTGCCTCCTTTTGCCTGCCGCCGGAACGGCATTTTTTATTCTGCTCCACGTCTGTTTCTCGCAAGCGGACCGTTTCTGGTTACGGAATGTTCGTCGTCAATGCGCACGGTTACCGTATATGGCACAGTCGGCTGTTCGATTGTAATACGCCCGTCGTCCGAAAGGTTGCCCGTAAAAATTGTGCGCCCTGTTTCTCTTTCCCGCAAAATCACGTACGCTCCCGAAGCAGGGCTTCCTCCCGTTGAAAATCCCGCCTCAACATAAATAGTTCCGTCGCGGTTATCTTCAACCAAAATCAATACTCCGTGCGCAAATATCTGCGCAAAAAATGCAAATAACACCAAAATTAAAACTTTTTTCATTTTAAACTCCTTTTTCTTGTGTTTGGCAAAAATCACCGTTTATTTGAAATTCTCTGAAGTAAAATAATTTATTTCCTACAACAACGCAAGGTTTTTGCAGAAACTTTCTATGAACAAAAAAAACAAATAGCGCTTTTTTTGTTCATTTTTTCGGTTATATTGCGTATAGGACAAGTTCCGTACAGAAAGCGCCATAATGTCGCAAGTATAATTTGTAATCGGGATTCAGCGACAAAATATATTGCGGAATTGTTATTAAGTCTTCTTGTTTGTGATAAACACAAATTGCAAGTTTGGGTTTATTGGCTATTATTTGGTTTTGAGCGCCTTTTAGCGCTTCAAATTCAGCGCCTTCAATATCCATTTTGATAAAAGTAGCTTTTTCGTCGCCCAATACGCTGTCAATACTGTCTAATTCTATTTGTATATTTCCTTTTTCGCTGATAACTGAAGTCATATTGCCTCGATTATCAAAGCGCAACATTGCTTTTCCGCTCCAAGCGCCTTTTTCAAACAAGACGTCCTCGCGCCCTTGATTGGCAAGCAACTCTCTGCATTGTTGCGCGCTAACCGTATCCGGTTCAAAAGCAAAAATTTTGTTGTATTTTCCGTTTGTTTTGTTAAGAAACACCTTTATAGTATCGCCGTTAAAAGCTCCGCAATCAACAAATATTTCATTATCCGCAAGCGGTAAAAAGTCGGGAAAACACTGCAATTCATTCGGAACATTCAATTTTACAAGATCTGTTGAGTTTGCCGATTTTCTTGCCTTAATATATTCCAACATTATCCGACGTGATAAATCATCTGTCAAGTTGCTATACAGATCTGTAAGGGCAGTAGAATGTCGATTAAGAAAATCAGAGTCGTGATAACAATCTACAAATGCCACATTGAGCGGATGAAAAAACAGACATCTTTGTATTTGCGCATTTTCTTTTAACCTTGCGATTTTTTCCGCAAAACCACTATAAAATGCCACTACAATATTAAATTTGAAATTATTCGCTAAAATATTTTCTATCGGCTGAATTACATAATCGCTCAATTTCATATTTGGCTGCCAATATTCTTTATCGACGACAACAAAGTCAACTTTGACGTTATTTATCTCCAAAAAACGTTTTACATTACGCCCCAAATCCGCCGCCCCATACAAAACCAACGGCAATTCCGATTGTTTCAGATACTCTACGTCTTCGTTTTTTGCCATTGGAACTTTTTGCAAATCTTCGATAAAATCCATTTTTTCTCCTTGTTTAACATATGGCTTTCGCCGGATTCCCAAATACGGTTGTATTCGCCGCAACATTTTTTATTACAATCGACCCCATTCCGACGGTAGCGTTTTCGCCGACGGACTTTCCAGGCATAATTCTTGCGCCGCTGTTGATTTGTGCGCATTCGCCGATTATTACGTCTCCCGGAATATGCGAGCCAATAAAAAGAGACGCAAAACTTCCGATTTTTGCGCCGTGTCCAACGCAACTAAGCCCGTCGATAAAAACAAAATCGCCAAAAGTCGCAAAACGGGATATTAAATTGTGATAGCCGATAACGCAACCCTTTACGTTGCCGAGTACTTCGGAGTGATAAAATTTGTCCTCGTCCACGTGTATATTCGGAAAAGAAATGTTGGGATTTTGCGAAAAGCGTTCAAAAACCTTTTTTCTTCCCTGCGAAAGCCCGACTGCAATAACAACGCCTATTTCACCGTCGTAATTCAGAAGCCACAAACTATCGCCAAGCACCGAAAATCCCGCAACTGTTTTTCCTTGCAATTCAGGTGTATCGTCCACAAAACCCAGCAGGTCAAAGCGGTCTTTTTTCGCATTTATATCGCGTATCCAAGTCGTTAATTCAATCCCCAGACCACCAGCGCCGAAAACCACAATTT
>WRAZ01000021.1 GCA_009779925.1 Chitinivibrionia bacterium | reverse complement strand
TTGTATCTGCTGAGAATAGAAACCGAGGGAATGCTTGCAGAAAACTACCAAATCGGAGCAACGGAGTTTTTTATAAGAACGGAAGAGTTTCGTCCAAGTTTTATTCGCCAAAATACCTCGCGTGATAGCAGATACGGGATTATTCTCGAAAATGCGATAGTATCCGATTTTGCGAGGATTGGGGTGATAACGCCTGAACCGGCAACGGTGAATTTGGCGATTTTCGACAATTTGGGGAATGTTGTGTTTGCGGCGGATAATGTAAGGGCGGGTTTCAAACCCGCCCCTACGGCAGATGGTGCAATTATTTGGAATTTGCAAAATTTCAACGGTCGCCTTGTCGCCAACGGTACATACCTAATCATCGCCGAAGCAACAACTGTCAGCGGGAGAAGATATTTATATTCCGCGAGAATAGGAGTGCAGAGATAAATTTACAATGATACAAGAAAAAAATAGGGCGAAAACTTTTCGCCCTATTTTTTAATCTTTCCCCAATCAAACATTTTCCCCGGATCCCATTTTACATCTTTGCGCAAGCCCAAATCCACAAGTTCTTGAGTTGCTATGTGCTGATGTCCAACTATGTTTTTTACTGTGTTAAGACGCTTTTTTATATCGCTGAGCAGAAAATTCAGCGCGCTGTATTGCGCCTCTTCAAACGGCTCTTCTTCGTTGCCGATTAACTCTATTCCGATTGAAAAATCATTTACGCCGTCGCGATTGTCGGGCGCGGGCATTCGCGATATTCCTGCGTGCCACGCTTTTTTATCTTCGGGGACAAGGTTGTAGATTTTACCGTTTCTGTCTATGATGTAATGCGCGCTTACGTCGTAGTCTTTTAGGATTTGTATGCAGTTATCGTAAGAAAACGGATTTTCGTGGGAAACGCCGCTTGCGCTCATTGCGTGAATGACTACTGTGTCGATTTTGCTTGTACCGCTTCGCTCACCCCAAATATCGGGCAAAAAATCGCTGATTATTTCCATATTACAATTGAACTTTGATTGAAATATCCCAAACGTTTCTGAGTTCTCTGTTTGTCATAAATTCGTATGAAAAATCAATGTCTATAGTTTTTCTCTGAACAGGGAAACGAACTCCGCCGCCTGTTGTTAAAAACCACGGCGTCTCAAAATTGGTGAAAATCTCTCTCTCCGCTCCAAATCTCAGACGAACTGGGTTTGCTATCTGTTGTTCAACACCGCCTGCAAATCGCCAGTTTTGGTGTCTGTAAAACGGTATTCTGCCTTCCGCTACAAACAAAGTCGAGTGGCTTACTTCAAATGAACCGCCCATAGATAATGATGCAGGAGAATTTTCTCGATAACGGTATTCTTGAAGGTATTCGTTGCCAATTTCTTTTCTTACGTCATAATATCCGTTGGTACTTGAATTATGGAAAAAATTGACAGTCGGAACGTTGTTAAATACAAATCCGAAGTCGATATTTCTTGCAAATTCCATCAAAAATCCGATATCTAATCCAAAGCCGTAAGCAGTTCCTATTTGGTCGTATATGCTTCCGCTTCCACCCATTGTTCGCGCTGACATAATATGAACATTAGCGCCTACGGAAAACGGCGGCAGTATCCAAAGGTCGGTAAATCTGTAAGCGGCAAGTGTGGAAAAATACAACTCCTGATAAAAACTTTGCGGATGTCCGCTGTAAATAAGCGAATATCCCCAGCCGATTTCTCGCGTTATTTTGTTTACGTAAGATGCGGAAATTGTATTTACAAGTCCAAATCTGTTTTGAAAGTTTATGGAAGCTTCGGGACTATTTACCCACGCGGCTCCCGCAGGGTTGTGAAATGCTCCGTAAGCGTCTTTTGAAAGTGCAACATAACAGTTTCCGAGCGCTTTTGCACGTGCTGATTGCGACATTGTGCGCATAGAAGGGTCAACTCCTGAAAGGCGGTCGTCTATTTTTATCGAAGTGCTTTGAAAATCTGTGCCGACGAGCGCTATAAAAAGTCCAAGTCCCATAAAAGCCCCCGACGAAATAAGCGCAGGGCGGACATTGTTTACCTCTGCTCCGAAATATCTGCGCAAATCGACTGCGTTTTCGAATGTGTCTATTTCGTGCATACGGAAAATTGTAGTTCGTACGACATCTTTAAGCGGCACGCCTGCATTTCCTTCTAAACTCTTCTCGCTGATTATTTGTCTGCTTTGGACGTTTATCATTTCCAATACTACGGCATAACGTCCGTTGTTGAATTCAACGCTTCCGAGTATCATTCTGTCAAGCAACAGAGAAGAGCCGAGGACAACGGCACAACGCGTTTCGCGGCAATGTTCGGGAAAATTTCTGCCGATTACCTCGTAAGCGTTTCTCATTTGTTGAGGCATTTGCACGTTATAACGTCCGATTTCGTGGAGCGCGTCGCGAATGGCGTAAGCCGCCTCTACTGCCATAAGTGAGTCGTTGTTGTTTGTGCGCAGGTTCATTATACCTATACGGGTGTTTTCGCCTTGAGCGAGAATGCCGGTCGCCAAACAAGCAAAAAATATTATCGATTTTATAAGTTTCATATCTTTATTTCCTCCGCTCTCTCTTACTTAAACAAAATTATTTCTCTGGTTTGACGGTGCAATCTTCGTCCGTCGTCAATCGTGACATTTACGAAATAACGTCCGTTTCTTGCCAATGGGCTTCCTTCGTTTCCGCGAAGCCAAAGCGCAGTATTGGGATGTATTCCTCCTTCAAATTCTACCGTTCGCGAAAGTTGCATTCTGCCGTCCCAAAATAAATAATACGATTGCCCTGATATAAGCCCCTCCAGCTTCACGTTGTAAATCATCGTTCCTTCTGCGTTGAAAATGCTTACTTGAGCTGACGGATTATAATTGGTATTGCCGCTACCTTTTGGGGTTATTATTATGCAAGCTCCTTTTACGTCTCCGTTCATTCCCGTAATATGGTAGAAATCGCTCATTGGCGAAACAAAAGGTGAGAACGGGTTCGGACGTATCGAAATATCTGCCCCGCTCGAAAGTCCATCCGCCACAACCGCCACACGGAAAGTGTTTAGGTCGTTTATGAGCCCGCCGATAGGAATTGTGAGCGATTTTTCGTTGTTCTCATCGGAATAAGTTGCTTTCGGCGCTCTGAGTAAGCCCTCTCTGTCGTCGGGTGTGGGATTTCGATATTCCCAACGAAGATTTGCGGCGTCCCAAATTGCAATGCTTACATTGTTGGCGTTTACGCTTCTGTGATAAATTTGAGGCACGACAAGCCGCAATTTAACGTCTGCTGTATCTAAATTTTCGCCTATATGCCTGCGAATTTCTATTATATCCGAAATTATCTGCCTTCTGCTTCTGTCGTTTGTATCAATGTTTTCAACGCTTCGCATAACGGAGTTTTGTATGTCGGGATTGTTGAGCAAAAGGGTTGTCGGCGTTCCTGTTGCACTAACGGGAAACAGTAATTCGGCTCTTCCGCTCTCTCTTAAGTTGCTGACAACCGTTGTACCGGCTGAACGTGGGGCTGTTCCTGCAACAGGCGCATTATAGATATGCGTGTAGCCGATAAGTACTCCTCTTTCGTTTCCGAGGGAGAACTCGTGGCGTATTCTTGAATTTATTTCAGCGGTTATGTGAACCCGTCCGATAAAATTGGGCTTCGGTATAAATTCACCGCTTGCCGCAATTATATCTCCTGCTTCTCGTGGTCTTATTATCCAGCGAGGCGTTATATTGACTTGGTTTCCGTCTCCGTCTCTCGCGTCTATGCCGAATATAACTCTCTCGTTATTCAATATGAAATTCGGGTTTTCGGGTGTGCTTTGCAAAAACGCCGATATTGTAGCGACTGCCGAGTTAGTCACTTCTATAGCGACGGTTAAAGTTCGTGTTGAATCAGAATCATCGGCAGTTCTAAATGAGCTTGACCTATTCAAACTAACTGTGAGTATAGCGTTTCCTGCTCTGTTTCCGCTGATAACGGCGCCTGTTGATGTTCTTTGAATTCCGATTATGTTATTGTCGGAACTGAAAGTAAAATCATTCGCGTTTAAATTTTCTATAAGGCTGAAGTTCGCTCCGTAAAATGCTTTGACAGCAATCTCAATTCGTCCGTTCAGCGGAAGCACAAGCGCATCACCGCCCGTGTTTGGAAGCAATTCCATACGGGTGATAATGTTAGGGTTAGCGGGGACACGTCTTGAGAACGGGAAAGTTGCGTTGCTGTACCGCCCTTCACTCGTTCTTATTACGAAATAATATTCGATGTTAATTCCTGTGCTTGTGTGGGGAATTGCAAACGAAATAGTAGTGGCGCCTATTTGTATTTGCGCTGCCGCAGTTATTGTAGAATCCCTTTCGCCTCTAATTCTAGAAACCACTTCTGCGCTTATAATGTTTGCGCCCTGTAAATTGCCAACGTTAATTTCAATATTTGTTGCCGTTGTGTTGTTGTTGGTAGTAGTTGTTGTTTTATCGTGTTCGTATCTGAACGGCATGTTAACCGTTGGATTTGCAATATCGTTCACAAAATCACTACTTTCAAAGATAAATGCTCTTTCGAGTAAAGTTATTATGTGCGGATTACTGCTTGTCGCTCTCAACAAATAATTAACGTCCGCCGCCGCATAATTTAGTACCCCGTTTTCCAATGTTCTGACAAGTGGCGAAAACACGGTAAATGAAATTGTGGAACTATCGTCGCCTGTCGGTCTGTTTACATTAGGAGCAGTCCAAACTATTGTTGCGTTTGCTTCTTTGGTGCTAATGTTTACTTCCGAAATATATGCACCGTCGTTTGTAATAAATCTTCCGTTTTTTATTTTTACGGTGGTACTTGTTATATTTCCGCTTTCTGTTATGAGTGTGGCGTTATCCATTGTTTGTCTTTGACCGCTTGCAGAAAGCGTGTAATCTCCGTTGGGAACTCTGAAAAACGAGAAATTTCCGTTATTGTCTGTTCTTACCAAAGCGGAGTTGTTTGCTCCAACAAGTGAGACAGAAACACCTTGTGGCGAGAGACCTGTCGCGGGGATTACTTGCCCGTTAATGCTTGCAAACGCGCTAATTTCAAAATTTTGCGTGTGGGTGAAGCCATCTCTTATGCCGTCTGGCGCATTTGTGTTGACGCTATCGCTGTTGAAGCCCTCGGCAGAAAATCGCATTCTGTATTGCGTTGTCGCGCTTTCGGGAACGGGCACAGTTATGCTGAATGTTCCGTAAACTCTGTCAGTTGCGCCGACTGCAACTGTGTTGCTGTCTGTGTGTTTTGTAGGGTCTATAATTTCCACTCTCGCGTTTGTTAGCGCGGCTCTTACTTGCTGATTTCCTATCCAACTTATGCCGTAAAGAGTTCCCGAAAGCATTGCCGCGCCTCTTTCAAGCACAACTACTCTGTTTTGAGATGATGAAAACTCAATTTCCGTTTCACGAGGAGCAAGTCCCGATTTATTTACTGCAAGTATGTATCTGCCTGTAGCGAGCGCAAACGAAAATCTGCCGTCGCTCGGAGTTGAAAGTAATGCCGCTACTTCTACTCTGTCAGTGTTGAATACTCTAACAGTTGCACCTGTAATCGGTTGCCCGTCTTCGTTTTGGACGGTTCCCGAAAGAGTGTTGTTTATTCTTTCGATTAAGACATCGCCGAAAGGTTCGTTTTGTCCGTCTCGCAGATTTATTCGGCGGGGAGCGGAGTTCATAAAGCCTTGTCTGCTGACGATTACTGTCCAATCGCCACTTCCGCAGTTAAGCACAAAATTTCCGTCGGGAAGCGATTGTGTTCTTACGGTATCGCCGTTGTCCGAGACAGCGGTAATATTAGCCAAGTTTACGGGTGCGCGGCTCACGGAATCGACAACTCTTCCGAAAATCGATGAAAAAGGTCTGCGGAGGAAAAGATTAACTTCTGTCGGCTCAGCTCCCCAACCGTTTATCCAGTTGACGCCATCAGGTCGCTTCCAATCACCACCTTCGTGCACTTGTATAATTTGGCTTGCGCTTTCATAGCCGTCTTTTTTCGCTGTAATTCTCATTCTTCCGATACTTCTTACTCTTTCGCCCCAGCCGTTATTGTCGGTGAAAAACAAAACGGTTTCTTCGAGTGAGCCGTCCAAAACTTCTAAGTCAATTTGGGCGAGCGCTAAATTTTGCACAAATCGTTGACTGCCGGACTGCATTTCTTCAAACGTTCTTACTACTATCTGTCCTGACGGCGCGGAATATCTGAAAGTATTCAATTCGCCTGCCTGCCCTGTTCCGTTCGGATACATTGCAACAACCCGCCAAGTATATTTGTTTTCACTCAAAATATTTGCGGCGGTCATTGTAAGAAAAGCAGTATCTTTAAATTGTCCAGCCATTACTTCGCCGCTCCAAATAAGCACTTGTGCGCTTATTTCATCCATCTCTGCCTCAGTGTAAAGAAAAACTCTGTAAAGAAGAGCGTTAGGGTCTAAATTTGTCCATTTGAAAGTAATTCTGCCGATACTGTCGGAGTGTTCGTCTCTGTCTGTGTGTCTTATAAGTTGGTCTTCCTCGGGAAAGATGCCTTGCGGTATAGGTCTTAATTGCCCCGGAACACTGAAAAACGCAGGCAACGCCATACCCGCCGAAGTATATGCGGGATTGTTTCCGTAGTTGTTAAACACGAACCACGAGTACCTTTTTCCGGGGGATAGCGGCGGGGGAGCGGAGGCAAAAATTCCCGACGGGTCGGGTTCGCCGTAAACGATGCTGTTGTCTCTTGTGATTGCCTGCCAAATCATTGAAATACCCTCAATGTTTTCAACCGACAAGTTTCCGTTGGCGTCTGTGCCTATTTTTATTTCTTCGTCAGATAAAACAACGTGCGAAAACGGAACGCCCGCAGGTTTTGTCCAAGAAAGTCTCGGCGTTGTACTTGACGCAATGGCTCCGCTGACTCTGCCGTCGATTTGCAAATTTCTGTTTTGTTCGGTGTGCGCGAGTATAATTTTAACTTCGTTAGAAATCTCATCGGTTATCCCTGTATTGCCGCTTATAGGTCTTGCGTGTACTATTAAATAGTTTATACCGGCTCTGAAATTCGGAATATCTTTGGGGTGAAAGGTTATTTCGCGAATGCCGTTTTCTACGCTTGTTGATACGCCTGCGTCCTGTATCCGTATCGAATCGGCATAATTTGCGACAACTGCACCGCTTGGGTTTCGCGAGAAACGAATAAGGTATGTAAATTGGTTTCCGAAATCGGGAAACTTCAAAGTGATTGTCGGCATTTCTGATTCAACGATGACCCAAGTCGGAAAACTTGTTATCGGAAACGTATGCTGTGCAAAAGATATTGCGGTAAAAACCGAAATCAGTGCAAAAAATTTAGTAAAAAAATTCTTCATTTCAAATTCTCCGTTTTTCAAAAATTATAGACCAAGCCGGTTTTAAATGCAGGCAAAGGCAACAAATTAAGTTCCAGCATAAGTTGCAGATTTGTTCCTATTATTCCGCCGCCCGAAAGTATCGGCAACATCGCTCCTCTTCCGTAAGGAATGAGAAAAACTTCGTTAGTGTTGTTTCTGAGTATGTTTTTCTCTTCGTTAAAGTCAATATCAAGCGATACTATTCCCAATGTGCCGAAAAACCAACCAAACCTTGCGCTCGCCAATATAAGATGGTCTAATCGGAGGGATGTGCGGAAATCAAGCCCGTCTTCCAAGAACTCTACCCTGTCATCACCGTTTATAATGCCCATATTGGGGTCGGTAAGTCCCAAATGCGCTCTTCCTATAAATTTAGAATACGAAAGCGAAAGAGACATATTTCTATATTCGCTTTCGGGGACGATGTTGTATTTCAATGTCAGAACGTGCGGCAATTCCCATCTGATGCTTTCATTTGTTTGCAGTTTTACGCTTGTTTGCTCGTTGGACATAAAGTTGCCGTTTGTTATGTTGTCAATTATAAAATTCATATCGTCCAAATCACCCGTCAGATTAAAGTTTGAAGGGTCAACAAAAAACGGCAGTGAGTAATTTGCCCGCAAACTGCCTTTTGCTCTGTCTTTAAACATAATTCTTGCCATAATGTCGAAATTCCATATTCTTGCGGCGAAAGTCGGCGACCAGCGCTCCAAAGAATATTCGCCCATTATCGGGTTTCTGAGTGAGTAGTAAATTTCAATTTCATTACGAAAATTATCTACTTCCGCTTCCACCGTTCCGTTAATATCAACGTCAAGGTTTCCTGATAAGTTGAAGTGAAATCTGTGTCTGTGCAGGCTAAGTCCGAACATAAAGAGGTCATTAAGCCTGTAAACATAGCCGAAAGTCATCGCTTCCCATCCTAAAGAAAAGTCTATGGGGGTATTTATCATTCCGCGCATAATCATATTTATGCCGTCATCCATAGGATCTTCCATATCGGCGGTATTAAACAGAAAACTCGGAATTCCCGTTCTGTTTTCGTATCGAAGCGACATAACGTTCATGTGTGAAAACGAACAGACGCCGCCGAGCATCGGCACATCTACTCTTATAGTGGTGTTTGCAAATTGTCGCGCGGAAAATTGCGGAATGAAACGCTCGTTGTCGGTGAAAGGCATTGATACGCCGTCAAAAATTTCGTCCATAATATCGTCGCCGGGCGCAAACCTTATCGGAATATTAACCGAATAAAACCCTCTGGCGTTATCAAAACTGACATTAAGCGGCGAACGCAAGTAGTCGTAGTTAAACCCCAGCCCCAAAGACACACTTATGTCGGGTGTACGCATTGTTAAACCGTCTATTCGCCCATCTGTTTGCGAAAAAACAAGCGTAAAGCTCAAAATCGCGCACAGGAAAATCCTAGTCCAATAATACTTATTTAGCATTTTAAGCAACTCTCCTACTAATTCGTCGATAATATACTATATTGCAAAACATAAAATCATAAAAAAATGAAAAAATGTTGTTTTTGTAAAAAAACTGCGCAATTTGTGCGAAAATATCGTATATTTGTTGTAGTAAATCAAATAAATACAATAAATAAGGAGTGTTGTAATGAAGTATTTTTTAGGTGTTTTTGTTTTGGCGGCGCTTTTTTTGGCGGGTTGCCAATCTTTTGACGATTTGTCATCGAATGTTCAGGAGCGATTTCAGGCGCTTGAACAGAAGGGGTTGCCCGATTCTTTAATTACGCCTATCAGAATGGCGTTCACCACCGCGCAGTTGGACAGAAACAGAAATCGCAACGACAACGCGATGAGAAATATGAACGTCGCGCTTGAGGCGGTAGAACGCGCGGAAAAGTATTTGGAAAATTCGCTTTCCGAATTAAAACCGCGAGTTGTTGCAAGACGTAATGCTTTGGCGGCAAGAGCGGAAAGTGATTTCAGAGGTCTTCAGAAATTTGACGCGGACTCGATTGTCGCGGTAATCGACAGTTTTCTCAGCATAGATTTTGTGTTTAGAGCGCAAAGTGTTGTCCAGAAATTTGAAGACAATTATGCAAAAATGGTAAGTGCGCAGGCGACTGCGGATTCTGTTCGTCCAAGAATTGTGGGAACTTGGGTGTATTTGGACACTGCAAAACACGCGTTCGACAGAAATGTTAATGCAATAGAGCGCAGAACTTTCATTCTTAACAGAGATGGCACAGGAAGATTTATAAGCGAAAAAAGAGGGCAGAGCGCGCCAAACCTCAGAGAAGAATGGAGATTTGAAACAAGAGGAAATTGGGATTTGAGAGGCAATGTAATTTATCTTGCGGCTACAAGATGGACAGGTTCGGAGCAAAAATTCTGGCAACTTAACGAAAATACGGGGCAATGGGGCTTTATGAACCACGAAACAAATCAGTTTGTCAATAATCAGCCAAGCATTGTTGCGGCGGACGTGTTGGAAAGCGACCATCCCGATATAGGAAGACAAAGCCTTTTTGTCTCGTTTGACGATTTGCAACGAGATTTCAGGCGGCAGAGATAAGAAGGCAGTTTGTGCAGAGACGCGTGCTTGCGTCTTTTGAGGTGTTAATAAAAGGGGTGAAGAAATTTGCCTCTTTTATTTTATAAAAAAAATCCCTATTTGTTTATGGCAAATATTAGTTTAGTGTCGGTTTTAGGCGGAAAAATAAATTTTGCCAAGAAGTTAAGGGAGAAATGCAAATGGCTAATTCGGTTGTGATAGGCTCTCAATGGGGCGATGAAGGCAAGGCGAAAGTAATAGATTATATCAGCGATAAATCGGACATAGTCGTTCGGTATCAAGGCGGCGCAAACGCAGGGCATACAGTAATAGTCGATGGGAAAAAGTTCGTGTTTCATTTAATACCGTCGGGAATTATTTCAAAAGATAAAATTTGTGTTATAGCAAACGGGGTTGTCTTTGACGCCGAGCAGTTTTTGCGCGAAATAGACGAATTAACCGAGCAGGGAATAGAGATAGGCAATCGCCTCTTTGTTTCGGATATTGCGCATTTGGTTTTGCCGTATCATAAGGTCGTTGACGGTGCAAGCGAAGAAGCGCTTGAGCGCCAAGGCTCCAAAATCGGCACAACAAAAAGGGGGATAGGTCCTGCGTATTCCGACAAGTCGTCTCGTTGCGGGATAAGAGCGGGCGATTTGCTTGATTTTGACAATTTTGTGAAAAAACTTACTGCGCAATTCAACGAAAAAAAGAGGCTTGTCGAGCAATTTTATGGTGCAAAATTCGACCTGTCGCTCGAAGAAATCATAGAAAAATACAAAGAAATAGCTCCGAAAATAACGCCGCTTCTGACAGATACGTCAAGATTTCTGTTTGAGCAAAGCAAGGCAGGGAAGTCGGTGCTTTTTGAAGGCGCACAAGGAACATTCTTGGATATTGACCACGGCACTTATCCGTATGTTACAAGCAGTAATACCTCGGTCGGCTCTGTTGCGACCGGAAGCGGATTTGCGCTCAATAAATTGGACGAAATAATCGGAATAGTAAAAGTGTACACGACGCGTGTAGGAAACGGACCTTTTCCGACCGAACTTTTTGACGAGGACGGTGAAAATCTGCAAACTATCGGCGGCGAAAGAGGCGCGACTACAGGAAGACC
This sequence comes from Chitinivibrionia bacterium, assembly GCA_009779925.1. NCBI lineage: Bacteria > Pseudomonadati > Fibrobacterota > Chitinivibrionia > Chitinivibrionia bacterium. Next base: position 24,089 of record WRAZ01000021.1, on the reverse strand, counting down.
TCGTCGTTGCGGTTGGTTTGACTCGGTATTGCTGAGAAAATCAATTCAACTCAACGGCTTTACAAAACTTGCGATAACAAAGTTGGATGTGCTCAACACTTTTGAAAAAATAAAGATTTGCACAAAATACGAAATTGACGGAAAAATCACCGACCAATTTCCGAGCATTCCCGAAATGCTGGAGCGTGCAAAACCGATTTACGAAGAATTTGACGGATGGCTTTGTTCGTTGGAAGGTTGCACGAAGTACGAAGACTTGCCCGAAAACGCAAAAAAATATTTGGCGCGTCTTAAAGAATTGTGCTACGGGGTCGAATTTAGTATGGTGTCGATAGGACCCGACAGAAAAGAAACCATAGGGATGTAAAAATGCGCAAGGAAATACTCCTAACCTTGATTTTGCTTGTGATTGCGGCGAGCGCCATAATCTTAGGGTCGAGTGTTGAGTATTACAATCCCGCACTTGCGATTGCGGCTCAAGCGCGCGCAAATGTTGTTCCCGACAGGTCGTTCGTTTATGTCTTCAACGGGACTAATCGCCAAGGGCTTGCCGCAAGAACTACCGAACTTTTGCGCACGAGGGGGTTTGACGCGCACAGCAAAGGAAATGCAAGAGCACGAACTTATACGCGAACGCTTGTTATTTCGCGAAACGGAAAAATGGAGCAGGCAAGAGCGGTTGCGGAAGTTTTGGGAGTGCGAACGCCGTTTTTCCTGATAAGCGACACCGAAACGACAAACGAAATAACAGTGATAGTAGGCGACGATTTTAGAGACAGATAACACAGAGCGCAAGAAAATACGACGTAGAGACGCGATGCTCGCGTCTGAAAAAACGAAAAAAGAGAGGGCGAAAATAAAAATGGACATTAAAAACAACGAAGAATTAAACGCGGCAATAAAAATCTTAAAAGATTCAAAAGCCGAGGATATTGTCGTCATTAAGACGGATTTGGAGACAGTCGGAACAGAATATGTAATAGTTTGCAAGGGAACGGCATTTGTCCACGTTTCGGCGATTGCGCAAAATCTTAAAGACAGGCTTAAAGTCGAAAACGGAATAGCTCCTTTGGTTTACGAAGGCAGAGAACACGGTCGCTGGGTGCTTGTAGATTATCCGTTTGCGACAGTTCACGTGATGTTGCAAGAGCTCAGAGATTACTACAAAATAGAAGAATTGCATAAGGATTGCGAGCGTTTGGAAATCAAATAATCGCGCAAATTTTATATTAGGAAAGGAGTTTTGTGTGAAAGCATTTGTTGTACTCGAAGACGGTAAAGTATTTGAAGGTAAGTCGTTCGGCGCTTCGGGCGAAGTAGCGGGCGAGGTTGTTTTTTCTACGGATATGGTCGGCTATCAAGAAGTTTTGACCGCCGCTGAAAATCAAGGGAAAGCGGTTTTAATGACTTATACAATGATTGGAAACTGCGGGATAAGCAAAGATGTCGCGGAAAAAAACATAACCGCTGCAGGAATTATAGTAAAAGAGGCGTGCGTAAATCCGTCTAATCATACAAGCGTTATGACTTTGGGCGATTACCTTAAGAAAAACGGAAAAATCGGAATAGATGGTGTTGATACCCGTGAAATTATGCGCTACATTCGCAACAATACGATGAAAGCGGTTTTGTATGCGGGTGATGAAACTCCCGATTTTGAAATATTGACAAAAAAGGCAAAGTCGTAAAATACGTTATTTATAAAATATTTGCGCCGATGTGTGGCGATAAATTATTTTTGTGCGAAAAAAAAGGAGATTATTTGTGAAACACAGCAAAAGCGAAGAAGCACTGACATTTATCAGAGAAAAGAAAAATACGCTGATAGCGGTTGTAGCCGCGGCGTTTGTCGTTGTTATGGCGGTATTGTCGATTAACTACCTTAACGAACAAAAGCGAATTGAAGCAAAAAGAGCGTTCGGAGAAGCGCTTATCACGGCAACCGACAGAAGTGTGTTGGTCGATATGCTCAGAGATGTTGCGCAGGAGCACAGAGGTAGCGTTTATGCTACATACTCGCTTATGCTTATCGGGCAAAATCTGATTGATGCGGGCGAATACAGAGAGGCGGTCAGCGTTTTGGAGCAGGCGCTTAATTCTAAACTTCCGTCGCAGTCGCAGTTTTTGACCGCAATGATTTTGGAAGCAAAAGCAATCGCGCTCGAATTTAACGGCTCGCTTGACGATGCAATTTCAGCATACGAAAGAGCGCTTTCGGTGCCGAATAACTTTTTCCGTCGAAACGAGATACTTTTCAAGCTCGCTCTTCTTGATATGAGAATGGGTGCAATCGAATCGGCGAAAATACGTTTTGAACAAATTATTGCCGACGGCTCGGCAAACGACAGAATTATGAGAATAGCAAGAAACGAATTGAGCGCTCTTGAACTTTAATTTTAGTGAAAACATTTAAGGAGGATATACAAATGAAATTCGTATTGTTATACGAGGACAAAAAAAAGCGCATTGCGGTAGAAAAGCAATTTACCGACGCGGGACATCAGGTAATTACTTGCGAGAGTTCTAACGATTTCTTCATCGCGGTAGAAAACGGTGGCTTTGACAGAATTATAATCGACGTAAAATCGTGGTTCAGAGGACTTTGTGTTTATCGTTATTTCGGTATCGCAAAAAAGATTGCAGATATACCGATAATGTTCATAAATGCGCCCGAAGGCTTTACGGTTTTGGACAATATTCGCGAAAGAAACCCGCAAGATATATACGTTCTTAAAGAAGAAGGACGTGAAAATCTTGTTGCACGGGTCGCCTGAAAAAAATAGGGGAAAAACAATGAAAAAACTGTACTTCACGGTTTTATTGTTTTTAATTTTTTATATTTCTGCCTTTGGGCAGAGAGAGAGAGTCAGTGTCAGAATGATTGACTCTCTTATGCAAATGTATTCTGTTGCACACATTCTTGAAGGCGATTTTGAGAAAGCCGAAAGACAAATCCGCTCTATTGAATATAGCGACAGCGGACTGTTTTTTCTTGCTTTGGGCGAAATAGACCTGCGCCGCGGCAATCGCAACGGGGCGCTCCTTAATTTTATAGTCGCCTCAGAAAACTCCGAAAGAGTTGCGCCGTTTGCTTTCCGAAGAATAGGCGATATGGAACTTGCCGCAGGAAACTGGACTTATGCGGTCAGCGCCTTTCGTATAGCCGCGCAAAGAACGACTTTTCAAAGTTATCGTTCCTATTTGCAAGCGCGGGTGGATTCCATAAAAAACGCCTTTCCCGATGATTTGGACAGTATTATTTGGGGCGTGCTTTTTTGGGACGAAGAGCAAGACGGTGAATTTGAAGAAAGCGCAATAATGGTAATTCAGCGACGACTTCGAGACGAAACTCTAACAGTTGCGCTGTTTAACGAACTTCTCGAGCTCGCCAAAGAAAGAAATATAGAGCGAACTTTTTATTCTCGAATAGCGGACACCTCGCTTGCAGACAGAAGGTTTGACGCGCTGACAGCCTTTAATATTGCCGCTCAGATGGCAGAGTTTAATCAAAATAATGCGGCAAATAATTGGCTACACTTTTCTATGAACAGACCGAATTTTGCAAGCACCGTTCCGCAACAGCGATTTTTGCGACAAATAACCCGTATTAACTTTGCATTGCAAAACTGGAACAATGTAATAAAATTCGGCGGGCAATACATTACCAGATTTGGCGAAACCGTCGAAGTTATGTATGACGTAGGGCGGGCGCACAGGCGAACCAATAATAACAGACGCGCACAGCAGTACTATGACCGAATTATAGCGCGGTCTCCAAACAGCAGAATTGCACACGACATTTTGTGGTGGATGGCGTGGAACCAGCAAGATAATAGGCAATTCGAACGTTCGCGTGCGACTTTTCAGCGCATTGCGAACCAACAACCGTTGGGACGGCGCGGCGAAGAGGCGGTTTATCGTATGGGGCTGATAAATTTTCGTCAAAAACGCTATGATGCCGCGCTTCAGGATTTTGCAACGTTTCAGCGCAGATTTCCTGTTTCGCGTTGGACTCCCGCAGTGCTTTTTTGGACGGCGCGCTCGCACTTGGCATTAGGCGATACTACTGCGGCAATGCGGGCTGTCGAGACTATTAACAGACAATTTCCGCTCACTTATCACGATTTCCGTTCTCGCGAACTTTCGGGCGTTCCCTTAACATCCGAAGATATAATAACAATCGACGATGCCACGTGGATAGCGCGAATAGACGCTCTCCCTCTTCCCGAGGCGACTACAGCCACTCCCGAAGAACTTGACAACCTGCTTTTGGGAATATTTTTAGGAAACTTGGGCTTTAAGGAAGAAGCGCTTTTACTTTTTCAACCGATAGAAGACAGAAATCAGCGGAATTTCCCGATAGTTTTAGCATTATCGAGATTTTATACGCAAATCGGAGCGTATCATCGCTCGTATCGTCTTATAAGAAGGCTTCATTGGGCGCTTCCTCAGGAGCAAAGACGACAGTTTTCGCCCGAATACGCCGCGCTCTTTTATCCGCGCGCGTGGCTTACACAAGTCGATACTTCGTCCGCAAGATTTGACGTTGATCCCGACCTTGTTTGGGCTGTTATGCGGCAAGAAAGTATGTTTTCTGAGACAATCCTTTCGCCTGTCGGTGCTATGGGTTTAATGCAGATTATGCCTGCTACCGGGCGGCAAATCGCAAGAGAATTAAGGATTTCTCCGTTTGAGCCGAGAAATCTCTTAACCCCCGACCTGAACGTGCATTTCGGTGCGTATTATTTGGGTAGGCGTCTCAGGCAGTTTAACGGCAACCAAATTTATGCCTTGGCAAGTTATAACGGCGGCTCGCACAACGTGCAAAGGTGGATCAGAGCAAATCAGGACGTAATTGCCGACCAGCCGTATTTTACCGAAGTCATCGGATTTTTTGAAACGCGTCAATACGTTCAGATAGTCTTGGAAAATTATTGGATATACAGGTTGATACAGCGCTGAATATTTTCGAGAGTTTCACGGGCGGGCGCCTGACCGATTTCAATTTCATTCAATTTGCGCGAAAGTTTTGTTAATCCTTTATAGATTTTTGCATTTTTTTGCGCGAATTCCGAATGTTTTTCTTCAAAAATATTAGTGTTTCCTTTTAACAATTTAGAGAAAATTTCAATATCGGTAATGTCGTCGGAAATTCGCTTTATTTTTTCTGTTCTTGACATAATAAACGGAAGATTTGCCCATTGGGTTTTGAGATTATCATAATTTTTAATAAAAACGTCGTTTGCGGCAAATTCTTTTTTTAATTCGTCCATAGAGTTTCGTGTTTCTGCAATTTCGTTATCTAAAATAACGGTAAGAGCATCTGTGTATTTCTTAATCTCATCTACGGCAAGCATTAGTTTGCGCTCAATTGCTTGCGACAGCGAGAAGAATTTCTCTTTGCGCAGAAAGCCCAGAACCTCATTTGATATAACATCCATTCCTTGGTCGGTTTTCGCCGATACTGCCAAAAACCAGTTGGCAATATTTTTGCCGAGCCGCTCTTTAATTGTCGCTGTTATAAATTCGCTTGTAGTTTTTAAGTCGTCATCGCTCAATAGGTCGATTTTGTTATACACAAAAAATATTCGACTTGACTGCGGAATTATCTGCTTCATAAAATTCAATTCGATTTGCGTTATCGGCAAGTCGGCGCTTAACATAAAAAATACCGCGTCGCAGGACGGTAATATGTCCAATGTTGCTTTTGTATTATGTATGTGTGTAGAGCCAAATCCGGGAGTGTCTATAATTATGGTAGAACCCGACAGAAATTCGCTTTTGCAGTAAACTACCGCTTTTGAAACTCCTGCTCTGTTTTCGGGATTGCTGTTTTCCGTAACAAAATCGCTTAGTATAGCCTTTACTCCGTATTCTTCCGCCGCTTCTATTTTTGCTCCGTCTTCAAAGTCGATAATTGCTTTGGTTTCTTCGCCATAGCGAATTTCGGTAGGAATAGCAGTAAGCGGCAAAACCGAAGTAGGTAAAATGTCTTTTTTAACGAGTTTGTTGATGAAAGAAGATTTTCCTCTGTTAAACTGCCCGATAATGGCGATATGAATTTCACCCGAAAACAGTCGCTGACGAAGTTGATTTAAGATAGATATTTGCTTTGAGACCTGCGCTTCGCCTTTTAGTGGCTGCAAGGTCTCAAGCAAATTATCAATTATCTCGTCGAAAGATGCTTCTTTGTTCTTTATCATTACAAAAATTGCTTATTTAGCCGCTCGGTTTATTCTCTGCCTTGACGAATTGCCATTTGTCGAAGTTCTTCAATATCCGACATCGGTTCGCCTAAGTTAAGATACATAAACTCCGTGTCTTGCGCCAAAATGCAATCGGGTTGATATTTAAGTATCCATCTGTAATTCATAGCCGCAAACGGTAAATTTTCCAAATACTCGGCATAAATGTATCCTATGGTGAAGAACACACGGCACCATTCGGCTTCGTTGCCGCCGAAAAGCATGAAATTCCTGTAAGAGCCGATAGCGGCGGCATAATTTCGCAAATCAACCTGCAAGCGCGCCTGTTCCAAGAACGCGTCTCTGCCCTCGGGAGCATATAAAAACCACGTGTGCAAGTCGCGATACATTCTTAGTGCGCGCTCCGTATTGTGGTTAGCCGCCAAGCTGTCCGCTTCCTGCTTGATTTGAGCGGGCGTTCTTACAAACATATCAGTGAAATCACTCTGCATAAGTTGTACGCCTACGCGATTTCTTTGTGCGTGAATGTAGCCCAGAATGCTTGCTTCGTGCATAACCAAACGCAAAGAATCGGCAAATCTTGTTATTTCTTCACGGTCTATGTTCAGACTTGCTCTTCTGTTTTGGTCGGCTATTGCGTATCTAATCATATCTCTGTTGGGCGTAAAGTTTACGTCTATGTTCTTTGCCAAAACATTATTTATGTAAAAACGAACAACTTCAAATCTCTCAAACTGCTCTCTCACTCTTCTGAAATTTTCGTCTCGAGTAAAGCCCATTCTTCTTGCTTCTGCGGCAAACAAAAGCCACGACACCATTTTGGATACGACAAAATCTTCCGAAACCGTTTGACCGTCGCCAATCCAGCTCATAACCGCTCTGAGGTCAGCTTCGCTGATAAGGCGACCCTGTCCTACAAGTTCTGCGCGGGTATTTGCTGTGGGAAAATTTCTGCCGTATTTTCTTCTGAAAAATTCATTTCTGAAAAACGCTTCTCTGTTTTGGTCTTGCGTCATTTGGTCAAACCACATTCTTTCGATGTCTCTGCGAGTTAATCCCTGATTAAGCGCGGCAAACTCTTCTGTCGGCTGAAATCTGTTCAAAAACAATCTTTGCACTACATTTACGCGCGCTTGCATTTCGAGAAGCGTATCGCCTTCGCCTATGCCGAACTCTGCCGCCAATTCCGTTCGGTTTCTTCTCCAATAATTATAAATATCGTCGTCGCTTGCGCCCATATTTCTGTCAATAATCGCTAATTGGAAAAAATACCCTGTAATGTATAGTTCTTTCCATCTCCAATCGACAGTGTTGGTTATCTGTCTTCTGATTGCGCGCGCCTCAGGATAAAGCGCCTGAGTTTCTATGAAGAGAGTGGTTGTCGAGCGGTTGCCCGGAAACCTTTCATCCATATTGCGCACGGGGTGATGAAAGCGCATAGTATTGAACGCTTCCAAATCGGCTATCGTAAACACTCTGTTGCCTATTCTGCCGAAAGGTCTGTTGATATCTGCTCCACTGTCTCTTCCGCAGCCGAAAAGCAATAATGCTGCGCTTAAAATCGCTAAATAAAAAAATACTTTCATTTTTAATGTTCCTCTTATTTTTTTGCCAATGCTTCAATTGCTTTGGCAACATTCGGATAAATATTAAGAGCCGCCGTCGCTCCTATAATGTCAATAACGTCGCTTATGTTATCGTTCACATTACAGATAGCAAACACCCCTCCTTTAATACGGACTGACTTTGTGATGTTTAAAAACGCGCCTAAACCTGTGCTGTTTACGTACCTCAAATCTTGCAAGTCGGCAATTATATTGACTTTTCCGTCATTATTCAGAATGCCGAAAATTTCTTCCGAAAAATAAGTTGCCGTAGTTGAATCAATGTCGCCTTTAACCTTGACAACAATACCGTTGTTGACACCTTTTGCTTCGCTTGTTACAAGCTCAATCTGCGTTTTTTGCATTACTTTCTCCTTTTCTTCTTTTTATAACGTGAACCCAAGTTCCGTCTGTAGAACTGTTTATTTCATAATTATCCGAAAAATTTCTGACCAAACCCAAGCCTCTGCCTCTGAAAACGTCGTCCTGCTCGCTCGGGGTCAAAGCCCATTTTTTCATTTCTTTTTCTATGTCGTGCGCTATTTTTTCTTGAGTTGCCCGCAAGGAATAGCCATTGTACACGTTTATCTCAATCTGCTCGTCGTTTACACTGCAAAGAACTTCTATCGTTTTATTCTCGTCCTGTGTTCCGTGTTCAATAGCGTTATTGCATAATTCATCTATAATCATTTCTACCTGAAACCCCTCTTTACGCTCTATTTTACAGAGGGAGAAAAACTCGCTTATGCACGCCCTTACCGACGGAACAAGTTCGATGTCTGACGGCATTTTCATCCTGATAACATCGCGTTCCTTGCAACATTCCCAGTAAAAATAGTTTATTGCGTCGCCTATATTGCGAAAGTTCTTAATAAAACTGTTATTAAATACATTTTTTATTTTTTCGGCAATATTTTCGCTTTGAGAAACGAAGCATAATTTTCCACAAATGCTTGCCGAATAACTCAATCTGAATTCCATCAAATTTTGCAGAATTTTGTCGTCAATATTACCACATTGCCCGAAATCGACAACAATAAATCGCTTCGGATGTCTGTTGGCTTCTGTTAAGCATTCGTCGATAGACACGTCAACGCCTTCGTTTTCTTCAAAACGCAAAAACGCAATTTTGTCGTATTCTTCGCTTAAAATCAGTTTAGGCATTCTTTAACCGCCTTTCCCGAACGACTCATTTCCACTTTTATGATTTTCCCGTTTACCAAATCCAGTCTTGCGCTGTCGCAGTATCGCTCAATAAGACCTACTACCGGAGAATTTATTCCGTGCTCTTCCAAGTCGTCGTCTTCTGTTTGAGAAAATTGCAGATAATCCTGCCGTTGCCCTAATATGTCAAAGGAAAAATTGTTTTCGCCGATTTCAAATTTTATATCGAACCAAACCGCATCGGGATTTTTTTTTATTTTCCCTGCAATTTTCAGACAAAGTTCGTCAATGATAATTTCCATTTGATACAGGAAACTTCCGCAGAAATTATACGCCGCAAGAATTTCGATGACATATCTTCTGACAAGCGGAATATATTTCTCCATCGCGGGAATTACGATGGAAAAACTTTTGTTATTCTTCGCCATAGAGAACATACGCTTCATCCTGCGAAGAAAGTATTTTCTTTTTTACAAGCGTTTCGATTAAGCGACACTCTGCGGCAAGCATAACCGTAAAAGACGGAGTTTCGCCGAAGACGTCGGTAAACCTTTTTGCGCGGGCGTCCTTTTCGGAAACATTTCTTAGAGAATCCAAAACGCATTCCATTACATACATTATTTCGCCGTAAGTTACGTTTCCGCTACGGTAGTCCTTAAAGTCTTCAATCGCCTTCAAAAACATCCCGTTAAGTTTTTCAAACTCTTCTTTGTTGTCGAAAACGTTGTTCATTTTTTGCTTATCTGTCATATACGCTCCCTCTTTTATTTCTCTAAATGGATAAATCGCCGTTAAAAATAATATCGGCGCAAATCAATTAGTGTTATTTTTTAGTGAAACGGCAATCTTCATCATATCAAAACCTTTGGCAACCGCATCTTCAAGCAATTCTGTGTTGATTTTCATTCGGTCGGCAGCCGTAATATGTACTCTGTCGCTCGGAGACCTCCACCAAATCAGTCCTTTTTTTATCCGCGATACGCTTGATGTCTGCGTTACAAGTATTGCTCTTTCCTGTGCTACATCGTAAAACAGAAAGCGAGCGTCTAACCGTCCCTCTGCGTTTCCGCCGATTAAACGACGGCGAACGGGTTGTATAGAGTATTCTTCAACGGAAACTAAAAGCGCTATGCTGTTTTGAAGATTATGCTTTCGCAATTCGTTAAAAAGCGTGGGGTCAACTTCGACCGCTCTGTCTTGGAATGCCCGCCTTATAATACGAAGCGTTTGGTCGCGAGGAACAAAACGAATGTTGCTTTCCATTCCCCATCGTGATCGTATCATATCCTCAAACCTATCGCGAAGTTCGGGTAGATTACCTGTTTGAAGCCCGACGAAAAACACATTTTGCAAAACCTGCCCCGAAATTTCAGCGTTCGGAGCAGGTTGATTGACTTCTTCGTCTTGCGCAAAAAGCAAAAACGCCGCTAAAAATATTGTCGATACCGATAAAATTTTCTTCATTTTACGTCTCCGTTTTTCGCCTACACAAAATTGTGCTTATACTTTTTTCTTCTTGTGGCGATTTTTTCTACTACGTTTTTTACGTTTGTGCAGAGCGATTTTCGCCTTTCTGTGCTTCTTCACACTTGCCATTAAAAATTCCTTTCAAGTATTTTTTTTCAAAAATCCGCAATAAAATACATTAAAAACACACAAGGTAGCGGACAAGATTGTATTTTATATAAAAATTATGTAAAAAAAGAGGATTGCGAGGACTTTCTTTATGAAAAACATTCTTATGTTGGACGCTGTCGAAAACGAGAAAACAGCAAAGATGATTGCCCACAAAGTTTTGGCAAACCGTTCGGATATTTCTTACACGCAGATGCTTGCAATGCTTGCCGAAGGAGACGTGGAATATCTTGTGTGGCAAGACGGCGAAAATATCGGAATTCTCGAAGACGCAGTAGCCGAGCTCGAAAAATTTGGAGTGAAATATCGTATAATTCAAATGGAGTCGCCGACGCCCACAGAAGAAGAAACGTCGAATAATATTGAAGAGGAAGTTCAGCCTTCTCTTGTGCAATCTACTTCTCCCGAAGAGCCGATTGCACCCGCGTCTCCCAAACATAAACTTGTGCAATCGTCGCCTTTTTCGCACAAGAAGCAACAAAATGATGACGACCTGTTGGATTTTTTAGCTGAAAAACCGCAGAAAAAGAAAAAGAAAAAAAAATCTCCTGCATTTACTTTTAGTTTCCCTGCTTTTACGCTTCACGAAAAATATCCCGTCGTTTTTAATACGGCAGTTTTAATAATTGTTGTCGTTGCTTTGGTTATTGTTATGTTTAAGATACCCAACGCCCGCGAAAGGCAAGACAGTCTCGGCGCAGGCGGTTCTCGACAATCGGCGCAAAATCAAGCAGGAGGCGCCGCCTCACAGACAAACGCTAATTCTGCACAAGGCGGCGGCACAGCAGACAGACAAAACGCACAGCGCGCCCAAGCGGAACAACTTGCGCAATTTAACGAAGCGCTCGACAACGCAAACAGCGCCTGCGGTAATCAAGGCGTGTTCGATATGGAAAAGGCATTTCGCTTTGCCATTTCTTTCAATAGGCAAAATCTTAGAGCGTGGCTTGGTCTTTTGGGTTGTTTTGAAAGAATCGGCAACGTGCAAAAGGCAAACGAAATTCGCTTGGAAATGCGCGAAGTTTTCGGTGAGGATGTTTTCACGATAATAAGAATTGTCGGATTTCACGGAACTTTAGAAAATTTAACAACTCAAGGAAACGCTTGCAGAATTACCTACACAAGAACAAACGCGCACGCTTCGCCCGAACACGAATTATTTTCGATTGCCACGGGACTTGCGGGAGTTAATTCTTGCAGACGTGTGATAATTTTCGCACAGGAAAACCTAAGCAGCGGCTATATGATTTCGGTGGATTTTTCGGATTTACCGAGAACGTTTGATGCCTTTTTAGAAAGAATTACCATTAACAGAGTTGGGTTTTGAGGGGCGACGGTCTTTTAAAACACCTCAAAATCTTTAGGCAACGACGAACACACGCGAAACTTGTCGCCGCGGAGTGTAAATTCCATTTCCGCACAATGCAAAAGGTGCCTTTCGGCTTTTATCGGAGTTATGTTTTTTTGCGCGCAATATTCCAAATACTCGTCCGCTCCAAATCCGTAAGCCAAATCTCCGACAATCGGTGTTCCTATATGCGCCAAATGAACGCGCAACTGATGGGTTCTGCCCGTTATCGGGTGAAGTCGAACAAGCGAATGCCCGTTTTCTGTTTTAATTGTTTCGTATTCCGTTTCGCTTTCTTTTGAATTTTCTCCTCCGACAATAACAAATCGCCCGACTTTAAGGTCGTCTTCGCTTGGCTCCTCAATTTTTCCCAAAGGTGCAAGAATTTGTCCAGAAAGCGGTTGAGGCGTACCGACAACAACGGCAAAATACGTCTTTTTTATTGTCCGTTGCGAAAATTGCAAAGAAAGTTCATTTAACGCCTTTTTTTTAAGCGCAACCATAACAATTCCCGAAGTGTCTTTGTCGAGGCGATTAACCGTGTTGGCTGTCGGAAACTTAGGTTTGTGTACTTCGCGCAGTTGGTAAATGAGATTGTGGCGAAAATTCTGTTTGCTTTTATGCACCATAAGGTTCGGCGGTTTGTATATCGCAAGAAAATCGAGGGTTTGCATAAGTATTTTGTAGTCTAAATTTGCAGGTTCTTCTTCAAAATACGGCATATCGTAGGTTATTTCGTCCAGATGAAAAACTATGCTGTCTGCATTTAACACAACTCCTTTTCGCGAATGCCGATTTTCGCTTATCCGCACCCGCCATTCGTCCGCGCTTAAATAAGCGAAACGCGAGGACACGTAATCCAAAAGCGTAAAACCGTTGTATATTATAGGAACCTTTGCTTTAAGTTTCATAGTTTTTGTCTGTTTCCCGAAAAAAAATGCACCTGTAGCTTAGGAATATACTATTTTCCTATGAAAAAAGTGAGAAAATAATGATAACTGTTAAAGAAATCTGCAAAAAATTCGGCGACAAAGAAATATTGGGCGAAGTTTCGCTGACTGTTTCGGCAGGCGAAGTAGTCGGACTTGTCGGCTTAAACGGTGTAGGAAAAACCACGCTTTTGCGTCTTATTTTAGGGATTTTGAACGTTGACAGCGGACACAGCGAAATTTTAGGCGAAATTCCAACTCCGAAAAACAGCAAAATTCTGCGAAAAACGGGTATTATCTTAGATAACGACGGTTTCAACGGTAATTTTACCTTTGTAGAAAATATGCAATTTTTCGCTAAAATAAAGGGAGTAGAAAGCGCAGACTTGCAAGAATACATCGATAAAAATTGGTCGCAAATGCAACAAAAAAACAATCGCCCCGTAAAATTATTCTCCAAAGGCGAAAGAATGCAATGCGCGATAGCAAGAGCATTTCTGGGCGACCCGAAAGCAATAATTTTAGACGAGCCGACCACGGGTTTGGATTACGAGCAATGCGACAAATTTTTTGAAATGGTAAAAAACGCACAGGCAAATGGGGCGGCTACAATAATAAGTTCGCACAATTTTTTTGCACTCGACAAACTTTGCACAAAAGTAATAGAATTAAAAAACGCAAAACTAAAGGATATAAGCGATGGATTTTTTAACAATATTTAATTATGAATTAAAATCGCTCGTAAAAAGCACGAAATCCACCGTTCTTTCGCTTGCGATTGTCTCGCTTTTTTGGGGAATTTTCTTTTCGTTAAACATTTTTTCCAACGACGGAAGCGGTTTTGCGCTTGTATGGCTTCTGTTTTTCGCCCTTTTGGCAAGTGCAGGATTTGCAGGAATTTCGTTTGTGCGGGAGCGTTTAAGCGGTTCGTGGGAAATACTTATTGCAAGCGGAATTGAACGTAAAACCATATTTTTGGCGAAATTTATTTTTGCACAGACCGCGTCATTTATTTGGGGTGCGGCAACGCTTTTAATTGCTGTATCTGCGGCGGTTTTTTTGTGGGATTTCAGCGTGGAGGTTTCGTTAATATTTATTCTTGCGGTTTTCTTTTTCGCCGCGCTTTCTGTAAATGCGATTACCGCGTATTTTACGATAATAAATGTAAATCCCAGAGCGATACAACTAATGAATTTCGCCGTAATGACATTGCTTTCTATGATGATTTTCGCAATCGACAGCACAAATTTAGCAGGAAAAGCAACAATTTTGGCGATACTTTCGGCTCCTGCCGTATTGCTTTTGCTATTGGTGCCCAAAGCGCTTTATGATGACAGAATTGTTCAAAAGGTTGTTTATTGATTTCCGTTAACAATAAACCCAAGCCCTCGCAAACGCCTTTTCAATCTCAGCGGAGTCTTGCGGGATATTTATCTCCACAAAAAGCAATTCTTTGCACTCTTCAAGCATCAATTCTACTGTCTGCTTTGCAAGCTCCTCGTCAGCAAAAATGACTTTATTTGCGCCTTTCAGTCCAAACACAATCGAAATCTCTGCAATCGGCGAAGAGGGCAGGGTAGCGCTGAAAATATGCGGTGAGGGCGAATTTTGTCTGATTGTTTCCATGAATTCTCGGTCGCGGTGAAGTGAGCCTATATTTGTCAGCAGAACTATTGCGCAATCTTTGGGATTTTCGATTTTCGTTGCTTCTATCGCAACAGCGGCGGCGCCGAAAGCGAGTTTGTCGGCGAAAGAAAGCTTGCCGAAGCTCAGATGCTTCTCCGAATAAACCTCGTCGCGCGCTATTTGGCAAAGGGGAAGTGTTCTTTCTACCGTGCCTTTTGGTGAAATGATTTTTTCGTTGTCTATGAACGAAAAACTTTTTATATTCGGATTTTCCATAAAGCAAAAATAATATTTGCGCACGCCTTGTTGCCAAATAGTATTTTACAAACGGAGATTTTCAATAATTGGGGAAAATATGAAAAATTTATTGCTTGTTATACTTTGTACATTATTTCTTTCCTTTACAGTTTTTGCGCAACAACAAAACGTCGATAACTTCGATATGAACCGCTTATCCGAACTTGCAGGCGGAGATGCCGTGGACTTGTTTGATGCCGATATGTCGCCGCAATTCGGTGGCGGTAATCAGGAGAGTATGGGCATAATACTTCTTCGCATAGTCGGCTCGCTTGCGCTTGTTTTGGCTATTGTGGCGGCGGCGGCTTGGGGTGTGCGTAAGTCGGGGATTTTCGGCAAGGGTATTGCGGCGGCGACGAGCCAAACACCGTCTATGAGCGTTTTGGAAGCTTTGGCAACGGGGCAGGGCGGCGCGATTTTGCTTTTGCGTTGCGAAGGTCAAGTGTTTTTGGTGGGGCAAACGCCGACGAACTACACGCTTCTGCGGGAATTGGACGCGGCTTCGGCGCAAAAAATCATAGAAAGCAAAGGCGGCGACGTTTCAATGGCAACTTTCAAAAATTCGCTCGCTAATTTTATGCAAAACGTTAAAATTCAGAAAGCGTCGGCAGTTCCTACGGGGCGCAAAGTATGAAAAATATAAAAAAAATAATTCCCTTTATACTTCTTTTGGTGGGATTTGCCTCGGCGCAGGTTATGCCGTCGCTGAATATTTCTATGGGCGAAGCGCAAAGTCCGCAAGAAGTGGCGACCGCGCTTCAAGTGGTGTTTTTGGTGTCTATTTTGGCTCTTGCGCCGTCGATACTTGTTATGATGACCTCGTTTGTGCGCATAATAATAGTGTTTTCGTTTATTCGCCGCGCCATAGGTTTGCAGACTACGCCTCCCGACCAAGTTTTGGTGGGTTTGGCGCTCTTTTTGACTTTTTACATAATGTCGCCTGTTTTCACGCAAATAAACGATAACGCATTACAGCCCTATTTGGCGGAGCAAATCACGTGGCAGGAAGGTTTGGAGGTGGCAGGCGACCCGATTAAAAGATTTATGCTTCGTCAGGTTTACGAAAACGACGTTGCTCTGTTTTTGCGAGTGGCAGGCAGACCCGCGCCCGCAACGGCTATGGACATCGGCTTCGACGTGTTAATTCCCGCATTTATGATAAGCGAACTGAAAACGGCGTTTATATTCGGCTTTATAATTTACCTGCCGTTTTTGGTGGTGGATATGGTGGTGGCGAGCGTGCTGCTTTCTATGGGTATGATGATGCTTCCGCCGACGGTAATTTCGTTGCCGTTTAAAGTAATTTTGTTCGTCTTGATAGACGGCTGGAACCTCATCGTAAGACAGCTTGTCGGCTCGTTTCTCTGAGGCTTGAAAGGGATTATATTATGGGAGAAATTAAGTTATGAATACCGCGCTTGTTCTCGATTTAGGGTATCAGACCTTGCTTTTGATACTGATGCTTTCCGGACCGCTTTTGCTTGCGGGGCTTGTTGTCGGGCTTGCGGTCGGCGTTTTTCAGGCGACAACGCAAATCAACGAAATGACGCTTACTTTTATTCCGAAAATCGCCTCCATATTCGGACTTGTGATACTTCTTCTTCCTTGGATGGCTACACAGCTCATAACTTATAGCATAAATCTGTTAAATTTATTTACTACGCTTATGAGGTAAAGGGGTGGAAGCGCTGCCGCTTGTCGCCGATGTTCAGCTTTTCGGTCTGATTTTTGCAAGAATGACCGCGCTTTTCATACTTTTTCCGATTTTCGGTCAATCGAATGTGCCTGTTCATTATAGGGTGGGACTTTCGTTTTTCTTTTCTCTTTTGCTTTTTCCGATGCTTAAGCCGAATTTTGTTGACCCGCAAATCGAAAACATTTTCGGGCTTTTATTTCTTATGTTCAAAGAGGCGGGAATTGGCGCGGTTATCGGTTTTTTAACGAGATTTATATTTACGGCAGTGGGTGTTGCCGGCGAGCTGATAGATATGCAGATGGGTTTTGCTATGGTACAAATGCCCGACCCTATGAACGAAGGTGAAATGACTTCCGCAACGGGATATTTTTACGTGGTAATCTTTGCCATAGCGTTTTTAATGCTCAACGGACACTATTTTTTGCTTCTTGCCGTAAACAAATGCTTTGCAACAATGCCACCCGGCGGCGTAATTCTCGAAACTACCTTAATTGTTCCTATGGTTTTGTATTTTGTGCGCAGTACTATGGAAGTGGCGCTTGCACTTTCGGCTCCAATTATGATTGTTATGATAGTTACCACTTTTGCGCTTGGAATTATAGCTAAAACAATGCCGCAAATGAACGTATTTATCGTGGGAATGCCGTTAAAAATCGGGATTGGATTATTTTTAATGATGGTATCGCTGCCTGCTATGCTGAATTTTTTCGGCGGAGTAGTCAGGCGTATGTATCAGGATATATGGACGCTTCTTTTGAGAATGGCTGGTAGTTAATGCCTGAACAAGATGACCAAGACAGTAAAACGGAAGCCCCTACCGAAAAACGAAGGCAAGAAGCGCGAGAAGAAGGGAATGTCTGTAAAAGTCCTGAGGTAAGTACTATTTTTGTGCTTCTTGCGGGTGTAGTTTTTCTGCGTTTTGCGTTTCCGTATATTTATCGCGACATTTTAATGGCTGTGGATTTAGCGTTTGCCAATCTTTCGCCCGACATTTTTCGAGACATAACTTTTGCGAAATATCAGCAAATATTTACAACTATGCTTCGCATTGCTTTGGGAATTATATTGCCTCTTGCGCTTTTTATTGCGTTTTGGGGGATAATCGGCAATCTTGTTCAGGTGGGCTTTCTTTTTACGCTTAAACCGCTTAAGCCCAAACTTTCAAAAATAAATCCAATCAGCGGGTTAAAGAATTTAATTTCTCCTAAAAAGATTTTTGACACCGCCAAAAACGTCCTGAAACTTATAATAATCGGCACTGTTTCCTATATAATAATAAGAGGGCGTTTAGAAGAAATTATGGGCGCACTGCACGAAACGACAGGCAGCATAGTTGTATATATGTTGCTTTTGCTTTTTGACGTTGCGATAACCATAATTATAACGCTTATAGTTATTGCCGTTGTGGATTACGGTTATCAGCGCTATGAACATTACAAAAAGCTGAAAATGACCAAACAACAAATTAAAGACGAGCATAAGCAGTCGGACGGAGACCCGCAAATTAAGAGCAGAATACGTCAATTACAGCGCGAAGCGTCCCGCAGGCGAATGATGGAAAACGTCCCTAAAGCAACAGTTGTTGTCACCAACCCGACCCACCTATCCATTGCAATTCAATACGAACAGGAAACGATGGACGCCCCCCTTATAGTAGCAAAAGGCGCCGACCAAATCGCGCTTAAAATCCGAGAATTAGCAAAAGAACACAACGTTCCGCTTTACGAAGACGTTCCGTTAGCAAGGGCGATGTACGATAAAGTCGAGGTCGGCGATATGGTGCCGCAGGAGTTCTTCGCCGCCGTCGCCGAAATTATCGCCTACGTGTACAAACTTCAGGGAAAAACTATGTAATTTATGAAATAAATATGTCGTTTTTATTCCAACAGTTCTGTTTCTTCCGCTTCTTCGATTAAACGCATATCTTTTGCATTTAGCGGGCTTATTACGGATTTTCCAGTTAGGTTCTCTATGTTTTGCCTTGCGTTTTTTGCTACGCTTGCGCCGTCTTTTGCCGCTACTTTTGCACCGTTTATATTTTTGGGTTTTCTTTCTTTTGTTAAGTCGGTTGCCACTGTTTCGGCGAGCATATTAAGAGCCAGTTCGGTATTTGTCATATTGTCGCGTAGGCTTTCTTTTTTCAAACCCTTGTGTTCTTTATACTCTTTTGCCGATTTTCCGCTCCAAGTTTTATACATTAAGTCGGTCAATATCCCATATTCGTTGTTTTGGACACCTGCGTCTTTCCATTCGTTAGTAAGTGTATTTCGCACTTCAATAGTTTTAATTCGCTGCATTATCTTACTGTCGCTGAAACCTAAGCGGCGGTAATGTTCTACAACTCGATTTATTACTAATTCAGGGTCAAACATTTCGTCAATTCTCTCATTACCGACTTTGGCAAGCCACTGCTTGAACGGTTCGGCTTTTTTGCTCGGAATTGATTGTATTATGCGTAAAATTTGCTCTGTGTCGGCGACGTCGGTATCGCGCAATTTTCCGTCATACGCCACCATTTTCAACTGACTACAAATTGTAGTCGGTTCAGCGCCCTCTTGTTTTAGACGCGTTTTCATAACGCTCCAGTACTTACGTGCTCCGTCGTGTGTTGCTTGTTCTGTTAAAACACCCACAATATCTACAACCGAAAACCACCATTTTTCGTTTTCTTTGTCCCAGTTTCTGCGGACTTCTTTTTCACCAAATGTTGCTATGCTTTTTTTGTCCATTAAACTATTCTCCTTGTTTAAGCGAATGAAAATACGTTTTTCCATTTAGATATTGCAAGGGATGACTTGTGTTTTATTTAATTTGTCAGGAGACCTGTAATTTTACGTTTGCGCTAAAATTCAATCACTGATTAAATCAGTGATTAAAACACTGTTC
This sequence comes from Chitinivibrionia bacterium, assembly GCA_009779925.1. Lineage (NCBI taxonomy): Bacteria > Pseudomonadati > Fibrobacterota > Chitinivibrionia > Chitinivibrionia bacterium. The sequence goes on along the minus strand of WRAZ01000021.1, from coordinate 4,698 downwards.
GGATAATATATTGTCTGTTATTCTTAAAGAGAGAAAATAAAATACGACTAAAAATCACAAAAAATTCACTAAACCGCCACCTGTCCGCGAAACAAATAGTATTTTACCCCTGAAATTAACCACTGAAAAGCAAAGGAGACATTACGAAAATGAAAGAAAAAAGCAGAATTCGCAAGATGATTTTCTTTGCTGTTTTCGTTATTCTTTTTGCGACGTTTGACTTTGTATCCAAGCAAATAATCGTTTCTACTATGGAAACAGGGCAGATAATCCCGATTTTCGGCGATGTTTTCGGGCTTTTCCTTATTTATAACACGGGCGCGCTTTTCGGCTTTAACCCGTCGGCGTTTATTCCTTTTATTACAAACGCGCATTTCTTTTTAGTGTTTACGCTTTTTGCCTTGTTTATTATGGCGCTTTTTATGCTCAAATTAGACGCCGCAAAGCAAAAACTGCTCTTTTGGGCGTTAATTTTTATAAGCGCAGGGGCAATCGGCAACGGAATAGATAGAATAATTCGTCCCGATGGCGGCGTTGTGGACTTCTTTATGGTGAATTTGGGATTTCGCTTAGGACCTATTCCTTTTGACCCTTGGCCCATATTTAATTTTGCCGATATTTTTGTAAATGTAGGGCTTGGTTTATTTATTTTGGACGCAATATTAAGCGGGAAAAAAGAAAAGAAAAACAACGTTTTTTGACAAAATTTACTTTTTTGTAATTTTTGTACTTTTTTATAAAATTAAATATTATATTTGTTTGAATTACGAGAAAATTTAGTTAAATTCAAGGTTGAGGATAAAGCTAAAATGTTGCGAAAAACAAAAGAAATTACGCGAAAAATTAAAACCCCCTTGACAACGGCGAGAGGTCGAAATTACTCTCTCTCTCTCTCTCTCTCTCTCTCTCTCTCTCTCTCTCTCTCTTAGTACCCACGTTAGCTCAACCAAAAACTCTATATATACCTTCGGTATATATAAGCCAAGCTATGGTAAATTAGCGGGGAGGTTTTTATGAGGGCGCTTATCGTATTGACAGTTGCTATCTTGCTTGCCGCACAAAATGTGGTTGCGCAGGTCAATATTACCAATAGATTTACTTGCAATAATTTTAGGACGGCGGTGTATGGAATAATAGGAAAAACTGCGCCCGCGCCGATTTTTGATACCGATGTTGCGACGGTTGGTTCTTTAGTTCTTGTGGGAAGAGGCATTGCAAGTTTAAGCGGTTTGGAATATTTTACAGGACTGCAAACCCTTGATGTCTGCGGCAACAATATTGCGGAATTGGATTTGTCGCGCAATACCGCTTTGACGTTTCTTTGTCTTTCGGGTAATCAGCTCAGAAGTTTAGACCTATCCGAAAATACAAACATAAAATATTTTAATATCTCTATGAATTGCGTTAACAATGAGAGCTACATTGTCGGACTTGAAAGCTTAAATCTTGAGTCGTTTGTCTTTGCCCCGCAAAGAGCGGAATGCCTTGGTTATGAAGTTAGTTTCGACGTTGGCGGCGGAAGTCCTGTTGCTTCTCAGAGAATACTTTGGGGAGAAACAGCGACAAGACCGAGTAATCCGACAAGGCACGGCTACAATTTTTCGGACTGGTTTTACGAAAACGCAATATTCGATTTTGCAACGCCGATAACGCAAGATAAAATTCTTACCGCCCAATGGGAACTCGATATGAGCGTGATAAGTTTTTCGGACAAAACGGTTGATTTCGACAGCAATTCGCACAGCATTTTCATAGAAGGAACGCTCCCCGAAGGCGTAAATGTCTCGTATTTCGGCAACGGGCGCATAGAGGCTGGAATATACGGAATTGTCGCAATATTTACCTTAGACGACGGAGTTAATCAGACAATTCCCACTCCTATGACCGCAACACTTACAATAGTCGCAGAACCCGACGAGCCATGCAAACCCTGTGAGCCGTGTAAGCCTTGCGAACCCTGCGAGCCCGACGACCCTTGCGAGCCCTGCCAACCGTGCCGCCCCTGCGACCCTTGCGAAAGATACAATCTCGGCGAAATAACATTTTCGGATAAAACCGTGTTTTTCGACGGCTTGCCTCACAGCATATTTATAAACGGCGAACTTCCGCAGGGCATAACTTTAATATACGACGGCAACGAACAAATTCAGGCGGGAATATACACAATAAAGGCAATACTTACGCTAACGGCAACGCTTACAATAAAAAGCCTCGACGAGCCCGATGAGCCCGACGAAGATTGCGGCGGAGAAATTTTAATACCAAACCCCGTCTCGGAAAACGTAGAAATCAGAGTAAATCTCCCCTGTGAAAAAGACGGCGCGGAGGTAGAAATCACAATTTTGGACGTGGTCGGAAACACTGTGTTTCGTTCAAACGCGGCACAAGTCGGCGAAAAATGGAAAACGATTTGGAACTTAAAAAATAAAAACAGAAGAGATGTTGCAAGCGGCGCGTATTTGGTTATCGCCAGAGTGGTATCAGCAAGCGGAAGCAGACATCAATATTCTGCAATAATCGGGGTGAAACGATGACGGAATGTAGGGGCGTATTGCATACGCCCAAAACTGTAAACGGCGGCAAATTATTTGGGCGTATGCAATACGCCCCTACAAAATAAAAATAGGAGGTTTTTTATGAAAGGTTATTTTAAGGCATTATTTGCATTATTGGCGGTTGCGGCGACGATTTGCGCGCAAACACCTTGGGACGGAACAATAGACACGTCGTGGTATAGCCCTTGGAGTTGGAATGACCCTCTTACAATAACTACAGCTGAACAGTTGGCGGGGCTTGCGCATTTGGTTAACAGAGAAAATAATCATGTGCATTTCTCAGGAAGAACCGTGTTTTTAGGTGCTGATATTGATTTGGGCGGTCGAAACTGGACGCCGATTGGAGAACGTTGGGGCGAGCATACGTTCCATTCTTTTGAAGGTACATTTGACGGAGATGGGTATTCAATATCTAATTTATCAATAATCAGAACCGATATCAATGAAAGAGTCGCATTGGGATTATTTGGATCATCTTCTGGCGGGACAATTAAAAATCTAACCTTAGAAGTCAAGGAAATAACAGCGCATATTAATTCCCAAAACGTCGATATATCATTAGGCGGATTGGTAGGCATCACTGGCTGGTCTGGTATAAATATCGAAAATGTCGCGGTAAATATAATTGATTCCATTAGTATTATTGGCGAAGTGTCGATGAATAGCTCGATAGGTGGATTGGCAGGTCGAGTTAATAGGCATTGTATTATAGCGAATTCCTCGGTGCAGGGAAATATTTCTGTTCAATCCTTGGCACCGTCCTTAATCTCATTTAATAAAATCGGCGGATTAATTGGAGGGTCGTTTGCTACGTCTGCTAGAATAAGTATAATTAATTCACATTTCAATGGAAATATTTACGTGCATTCTATAAGCAATAGGGTTTCTGCAGGAGGACTTCTCGGATGTATTACCGCTGACCTTAGCGGCAATACAATTGAAAGATTAATAATAAGTAATTCATATTCCATTGCAAATGTTTTTCTTACAGGTGTCGCTAGTGGCATTTCACCTCTTGTAGTTTATGGCGGATTGACAGCTGGTACACCTACGAGTTTATTCAGCATTACAAATAGTTATGCGAGTGGAACAATATCCAATAGAATTAGTGGTAATCGTGTTGCTATTGGAGGAATTATAGGACAGACAAACTTTGCTTTTAATAGTATGGTTCCTGAATACTCTTCTGTTTATTACAATTCTACAATGACTAACAGAGCGTTTGGATTAAACGATCGGGATTCTTTTGCAGACACCTCGGGAATTGCGGCTTTAACCCCTATGCAACTTACGAGGCAGGCGAGTTTTGTGGGTTGGGATTTTAATGATACTTGGGGAATTTTTGAGAATATGAGTTTTCCGTTTCATAATTTCAAAAGAATATTCGGCGGGTTTAATGTCGAAATTCCAAGCCAATCTTACATATATACAGGCAGTCAAATAAGACCCGAGCCGATGGTATATTGGGTAAATGCTCAAACTCTGGAGCCTTTGAGAAGAGATATAGATTACACAATTACCTACGGAGATAACAGAAACGCAGGCGCAGGGGTCGGGCGCATTACAATTACAGGTATCGGCGACTATCAAAACCTCAGAGAAGGCAGAGCGAACTTTACAATTACGCCCAAGGAATTTACCATAACCGCAAACGTAAGAAACAAGGTTTTTGACGGCGGGACTTCCGCCGAAATAATAGGAACTCCCGTAATTGTCGGCGTTCTTGCGGACGACGAGGTATCAATAACAGGAATTACCGCCAATTTTGAAAATATAAACCCGGGAAGCGAAAAAAACGTAAATTTCAGAGTGAATTTTGGAGGCAGAGATGCAAGAAATTACAGCTTTGTCCATCCGTTGATAACCGCCGATATTACTCCCGCGCCGCTTACCGTCTCGCTTTATCCGAGAGTAATAAACATAACAACTTCGGACACAATACCCGACCTTCGCGATTTTCTGCAAATTACAGGCAATCTTCACGAAAGACAAGCAGGCGACCCGCGCACCCCCGTTGACGAATGGACGGCGTTTACAATAATGTCGTGGGATTTGTTGAGATGGGCAGTCGATAACGACATAGTTCTGGGATACGGCGTAAACTTATCTGATACCGTTTCCGAGATTGCCGTTGCCCGACTTG
>WRAZ01000020.1 GCA_009779925.1 Chitinivibrionia bacterium | reverse complement strand
CACGAATATAGCCAGTATTCAATTTTACGAGAAAATGAGAAAATGTATGTCTAACGGTTAGGCATACTCCTTTCTCGTTTATTTTCGGTAAAATAGGTTTTGGCTATAACCTCGTGGCTCGGAAATAAATTCGGGAGAAATGGAGTGCGCCTTTTTTATTTTCTGAAACACTCCGTATGAATTTGCAGGTAATGGCTATCTTAACTTAATACAAGGAGTGTTTTTATGGGTTCCAAAAAAATGGCGGCTTTGGCGGCGATGGTTGCCGCAAGCGTGGTGTGGGGACAGGTTGATTGGACTGCGGACGAAATTTCAATAACTACTGCGGCGGAATTGAGAGCATTGGCAAGTCAGGTGAACGGAGGAAACAATTTCAGCGGGCGAATGATTACATTGACCGACAATATTGACCTCGGAAGCGGAAATTGGACGCCTATCGGTAATTCCGTCGGCAACTCGTTTAGAGGGACTTTTGACGGCGGCGATTTTATTATCAGTGGAATTAACATCAATAATTCGAGCAATATTCAGGGCTTGTTTGGAGTAATCGGCGGCGGCGGAACGGTCAAAAATCTTCGTATTGCCAATGTTAATATTGTGGCAAATACGCAAGTCGGCGCTTTGGCGGGGCATAATCGCGGCGGAAAGATTGAGAATGTTTTTGCTGTCGGACAAATAAAAGGCGACGGCGACGTTGGCGGTTTGGTCGGAAGAAACGACATTTACGGCGATTATGTCGGCACAATTTTTAACAGCGGGGCAAAAATCGATATCATCACAAGTCAAAACAGAAACGGTTTTGGCGGATTGGTAGGCAGAAACATAGACGGAGCAAGAATAATAAACAGTTATGCGGTCGGAAATTTAAGCGGCGACGGCGACAATGTAGGCGGCTTATCGGGAACAAACGGCGGGTTTATCGAAAGGTCATATTCGTCGGGAAACGTGCAAGGACGAAATTTTGTCGGCGGGCTTGTCGGCAATAACGGTAATACTATTATTGAATCTTATGCCTTGGGAAACGTAAGCGGAAGCAATCAAGTCGGCGGTTTGGTGGGGTCTAACAGCAATGTTGCAAGCGCAATTATCTATTCTTACGCTGTCGGAAAAGTTAGCGCAAGCACATCTTTCAGTTGGTTGGTCGGCAACAATATCGCCGTAATCAGAAACAGCCATCACAGAGGTCAAGAAAAAAATATGAAAGAAATTACCACTTATACAGATTGGGATTTTGCCGACATTTGGGAAATGCCCGACAACAATCACATAAACAGAGGTTATCCGTTTTTGCGAGCTCTGCGTTATATTCCAACACCTTGCGAATGGATAAAATGGGAAACAATACGAGCCGCCACTTGCATTGCAACGGGTGAAGAAAAAAGCATTTGTCCGCTTTGTTCGGCAGTAAATATTCGAGAAACAGAGATAGACGAAAACGCCCATCTTTGGGACAGAGGCACAATAAAAACGGCGGCAACTTGCGTTCAAACAGGAGAAACTCTCCACACCTGTCGTTTAGACAAAACGCACACAAAAATAGAAATAACACCAATAAATCCCAATGCTCACACTTGGAACAAAGGAGAAGTGGAAATAGCCGCCACTTGTACAAATGTCGGACTGGTAAATCACATCTGCCTAAACGACGAAGAACACACCAAAACAGTGGAAGTTCCGATGTTAAGGCATCGATGGAGCAGCGAAAGAATACGCTTGGTTTCTCCGACTTGCACAGAAGACGGTAGGGAAGCACTTGTGTGTTCTGTTTGCGGTTATCACAACGAAAGACCGATAATTGCAATGGGGCACAGTAAGGGCTATTGCGAAGACAGTCGAAAGGTTTGCGCCAGAAACAATTGCGGCGTTTTTATAGCCTGCGAAATGCCACCGGAAGCACCCGGAAGAAGACGACGATAATTCTTAGGTTTCACCTGTTTTTAGTAAAGACAAGGCGCGCCTTGTCTTTTTTTCGTTTTTTATTTGTGGCAAATATTATTTTTCTGAGCGAAATAACAAACTGTGGTTTTATTTTAAAATTCGACAAAAGTAAGGAGTTTATAAATTATGCCTAAGCAAAAAATAGATTGGAAAAATTTGGGGTTTTCTTATATGCAGACAAATTCGCTTGTTCGCATAAAATTCAAAAACGGAAAATGGGGCGAAATCGAAACGCTGAAAGACCCGATAATTCCGATGCACGTAGCGGCTACCTGTATGCACTACGGACAGGCGGCTTTTGAAGGGCTGAAAGTTTTTGAAATGAAAAACGGAGATGTGGCGGCGTTTCGTCCCGACGAAAATGCTTTAAGAATGCAAGAAACTGCAGTAAGATTGCTTATGGAAGAGGTTTCTACGCCTTTGTTCTTGGAGGCTATGAAAATCGCTGTTAAGGAAAATCTTGATTGGGTGCCTCCTTACGGTACGGGCGCGAGTTTGTATGTTCGTCCTCTTTTGGTGGGGGCGGGACCGCGAATTGGCGTTCAACCCGCCGACGAATACGATTTTTATATTATGGTTGTTCCCGTTGGTCCCTATTACAAAAACGGAATTACGCCGATTGACTGCCTCATACAAACCGAATACGACAGAGCGGCTCCCGGCGGCATAGGACACATAAAAGCGGCTGGAAATTACGCGGCGGCTCTTTACAGCGGCGAAGAAGGCAAAAAAAGGCAGTACCCGATTTCGCTTTATCTCGACTCAAAAGAACACAAATACATTGACGAATTCGGCACATCTAATTTTATCGGCATTACCAAAGACAAAAAGTATATAACGCCCGATTCGCGTTCGGTGCTTCGCAGTATTACCAACAAATCGCTTATGACTTTGGCAAAAGATTTGGGAATAACGGTCGAGCAAAGAAAAATCGCGGTTGAAGAATTGGCGGATTTTGCAGAAGTCGGCTCGGTCGGAACCGCGGCGGTAATTACGCCTATTGCCTCGATTACTTACGGTGAAAAGGTGTATAAATTCGGCGAGACGGGCGTTGTAGGCGAAACGCTTCTTAAGTTATACAATCAACTGCAAGGCATCCAATACGGAGACATCGAGGATAAGCACGGATGGATGTATAAGATTTGATGAATTCGAGCGTATTTAAGATAATTCGGATTGCCGCGGCGATATTTTTTCTGTCGTCCGTGTCATTGTTGTTTTTGGATTTTTTGGGAATTCAACACAGATATTTGGCTTGGACTTCTCAAATTCAGTTAGTGCCCGCTATTTTATCGCTGAACGTTTTTTTCTTGCTCGTAATTTTAATAATGACCCTGCTTTTGGGGCGCGTTTATTGTTCTACCATTTGTCCGCTGGGCGTGTTTCAGGATATTGTTTCGCGAATTACAGGCATTTTCAAAAAAGATAGATTTTCGTATCGTCCGTCGCAGGATATGTTTGTGTTTTTGCGCTTTTCGATACTTGCAATATTTGTCGCTTCTTTGATTTTCGGCATTCCTGTAATTGTGGTAAACTTAGAGCCGTACAGTATTTTTGGGCGTGGCGTTTCGCAAATTTCGTCTCCGCGTATGCCGGTTCTTGCCGTCGCAATAATTTCTTTTTTGACGATTATAATTTTTGCGATAAAAAGCGGTCGCGGTTTTTGCAACACCATTTGTCCCGTCGGCGCGTTTTTGGCGCTTATTTCAAAATTTGCTTTTTTGAAGCCGCTCGCCAAAGAAAAATGCAACGGTTGCGGCTTGTGCGTGGGAGTTTGCAAAACGGGTTGCATAGACGTCTTAAATAAAGAAGTCGATTATCTGCGCTGTATTTCTTGCGGAAATTGCGCTGTAAAATGCCCTAAAAAAGCAACGGGATTTTCGATAGAATTTCCGAGTTTCGTAAAAAAATCGCCCCCCAAAGAAGCTCCGATAAACGAAGAAGACAACGCGCCGACAGACAATTCGCGCCGTGTTTTTATTACTTCGCTGACGTCAATTTTTGCTCTCGGATTTTTAACCCGCGCGTTTGGAAGTGAAAATCTTCAATTTGACGGCGGGCTTGCTGAAAATAAAAAAGCGCCCGTAAGAGATAATCCGATAATTCCGCCCGGCGCGCAAAATATTCGGAATTTCCGTCGTCGCTGTACGGCTTGTCAGCGGTGCGTTTCGCTTTGTCCGAATAATGTTCTTGTTCCGTCGAGCGAAATATCGAAATTTATGCAACCGCATTTGTCGTTTGAGCGCGGATTTTGCCGTCCGGAATGCGTAAGATGTTCGCGAGTTTGCCCGACAGGCGCGATAAAACCGCTGACCCAAGCCCAAAAAGCCAAAACGCAGATAGGGGTTGCCGTTTTTATAAAGGAATTCTGCATAAACTCTATCGAAGGCGGACGTTGCGCTCGTTGCGCGCACAGATGTCCGAGCAACGCAATAACTATGGTGCCTCAAAGCGAAGACAGTTCGCGAATAAAACCTGAGATAGACAAAACCCGTTGTATCGGTTGCGGCGCTTGCGAATTTTATTGCCCTGCTTCTCCCAATCGCGCAATTTTCGTGGATGGGGTTGACCCGCATAAAACGTTAGGTATATAATTAAAACGTCTCCTGTTTCAAAATCGCCGGCGTTTTGAGACGCAAGCATTGCGTCTCTACATTATAATGACGTTATTATTTCGTTATTCCAATCCCAAATCTGACAAAATTGCTTTTGCGGCGTCTATTCCTGCGCCCATTGCCATTATTACGGTGGCGGCGCCTGTTACAATATCGCCGCCTGCGTAAATTTTTGGTCTTGATGTTCGACCGCCGCCTTCCGCCGCGTTTATTGTACCGTGTTTGCCTGTGTCAAGGTTTTCGGTGGTTTTGGCTATAATCGGGTTGGGCGATGTGCCTATTGCCGCGATAAATACGTCGCATTCTATTATGAATTCGCTGTCGGGGATTTCGACGGAACGCCGTCTTCCGCTTTCGTCGGGTTCGCCCAATTCACATTTTATGCACTTAACGCCGCTTACAAAACCGTCGTCGCCGACAATTATTTCTTTGGGGTCGCATAAAATATCGAAAATTACGCCTTCTTCCTGGGCGTGGTGGATTTCTTCTAAACGGGCGGGCATTTCGTCGAAACTTCTTCTATATATAATATGCGCTTCGTCCGCGCCGAGCCGCAAGGCTACGCGAACTGCGTCCATCGCGACGTTTCCGCCGCCCAAAACCGCCGCTTTTTTGCCTCTTATAATGGGAGTGTTGCTGTCCGCTTTCCACGCGTGCATAAGGTTTACGCGGGTCAAATACTCGTTTGCCGAGTAAACGCCGTTTGCATTTATGCCTTTTATTTTCGGGAATTTAGGCAATCCTGCGCCCGAGCCTATAAATGCCGCCGAAAATCCGTCTTTTTCTAATAAGTCGTCGATGGTTGCCGTTTTTCCGACCACAAAATTTGTCTCGAATTTTACGCCGATTTGTTTTAGTTCGTCGATTTCCGCTTTAACGACCGCATTGGGCAAGCGAAATTCGGGAATGCCGTAAATAAGAACGCCCCCGACTTCGTGAAGCGCCTCAAAAACGACGACTTCCACGCCGTGTTTTGCCAAGTAGCCGGCTGTCGAAAGTCCTGCGGGACCTGAGCCGATTACCGCGACTCTAACGCTCGTTTTGGGATAAACGGGCAAATTAGGCGTTTTGTTTTCGCTGTTCCAGTCGGCTACAAATCGCTCCAGTGCGCCGATTGCTACGGGCTCGCCTTTTTTGCCTAAAACGCAGAGGACTTCGCATTGCGTTTCTTGCGGGCAAACGCGACCGCAAACCGCGGGCAGGGCGTTCGTTTTTTTTATTACCGCAAGCGCTTCGGCAAATTCTCCGCGTTTTACCAAGCGGATAAAATCGGGAATATTTATAGATACGGGACAGCCTTCAACGCAGCGCGGATTTTTGCACTCAATGCACCTTTGCGCTTCTTTTATTGCTTCTTCTTCCGAAAATCCTAAGTTTACCTCGTTCCAATCTCGTCGTCTTTCGTTGGCGTCTCGGCATCGCATTTCAATTCGTCCGCCTGTTTTTTTTATGGGGACGACTTTTTTTTCTAAGAGGCAGGCGTGCGCTTCGCTTTTTTCTACGACTTTTGCATAACTGCCCAAACGGTTCAGCAGTTCGTCCCAATTCACTAAACTTGCGTCGAATTCGGGACCGTCCACGCAGGCGAATTTTGTATGTCCGTCTATCGATACCCGACAACCGCCGCACATTCCTGTTCCGTCAATCATTATGGGGTTTAAGGAAACATAGGTTTTTATTCCGTTTGCTATTGTCAGTTTCGAGGTGATTTTCATCATTATCGGAGGACCTACAACTACCGAGCAGTCGAATTTTTGTCCGTCGTCGAGCAATTTTTGTATTATGTCCGCGCCAAAGCCTTTTATTCCTGCTGAGCCGTCGTCGGTTGCAATAAAGACTTCGTCGCAAAATTCGCGGTAATCGTTTTCGAGTATGAGCAGGTCGCTGTTTCGGGCGCCGATTATGACGACAACTTCATTGCCCGCATTTTTCATTGCTTTTGCTATGGGGAAGAGCGGCGCCGCGCCCAAACCGCCCGCCACGCACAACACTCTGCCGAAGTTTTCGACGTGCGTTGGGTTTCCCAGAGGTCCCGCCAAGTCGTTAATTTTGTCGTTTTCGGTAAATTCCATAAGCTTTTTTGTGGATTTGCCGACCGCCTGAACTATAATCTCAATCCAGCCCTCTTGCGCGTTTGAGTCGGCTATGGTCAGCGGTATTCTTTCGCCGTCCGCCGAAATGCGTATTATAATGAATTGCCCCGCCTTGCATTTTTTAGCTATTTTTTCCGCTTTAAGTCGAAGCCTGAAAATTGTCGGGGACAGTTGTTCTTTTTTTAATATTTGTACCATATTTTTTTCTTTCTCAATCAATCTTTGTTAAAATGTATTTGTCTTCGAGCGCGCCTTTTATTCTCTTTCCGTCTTTATCGAGTAAAAACAATCTGCCTTCGCCGACCTGAAAATGCTGTGGGAAATTGTCTGCGCCCAAGATTATAGCCGAGCCGCTTTCGTTCCATACAAAAGTTCCCGAATAATTGAAAACGCTGTCGCTTTTTGAAAGATATTGCCAAAACAGAAAAAACGTTTCGTCTCTGTTAAGCGTAATTCGAGTATCTATACCTTCGCAGTCGGCGCAGGGGAGAACTCCCGCATATTCGCCCCACCAATCCAAGGCGTTGCGTGAGTTGTGGTAGGTTATCAAGTATTCGTAAGCTGAAAAATCTTCGTTTTCGATGTTTTTTTTATCGACTAAGAAAAACATAAGCACAATTACCGAAACAGTAAAAATTGCAAGTTTGTAAAAAACCTTTTTAGTTTGCATAATTTCTCCTTTTTTCCTTATACTATAATAAATATACGTTATGCCTCAATAAAAAATCGTCATAAAGCAATAACATTGCAAAATCGTTGAACTTCTACACTCAAGCGGGAACAAAAACAACAAAATTACAAAAATACTTACTTACTTACTTAGAACTTTAGTCTTTTTAAAACAAAACACTAAAGTTCTAAGTAAGTAAGTAAGTCCGATGAATTGAATGTAGCCAAGGATGTGCTACTGAAAATTAAATTAACAACCGCTAAGGCGGTAAAGCAAGGAGGCTTTTATGCGTATTAACAACAACATTTCATCAATGCATACACAGGGTGCATTATTTATGAACAACAGAGCGGTAGGTAAAGACCTTGAGAAGTTGTCAACCGGTCTCAGAATTAACAGAGCAAGCGACGACGCGGCAGGCTTAGCGATTTCGGAAGGCTTGCGTACTCAAGTCAGAGGACAACAGCAGGCAAAAAGAAATGCGCTTGACGGTATAAGCGCACTTAACATTGCAGAAGGCGCAATGAACGAAATCCATAATATTTTGCAGAGAATGAGAGAGCTTGCAGTTCAGGCGGCAAACACGACTTACAGCGATACCGAACGTGGTTATTCGCAGTTAGAATTTGATGCGTTGACGGAAGAGATTGAGAGAATTATCGATAATACCGAATTTAACGGTATAACTCTTTTCTGCGACGGCGATGGTGGAGATACCTTCTTTAACGGTAATGATTTGCAAGTTGGCGCAAACGATAGTGCTGACAACCAAATTAAAGTGGATTATGGTGATGTAACAGCAGAAGGATTAGGGGTTGATGACTTAGCCGGAGTTGCTACACAAGATGAAGCCGTTGAAACGATTGGTGAGTTGGACACTGCAATAGAAAATTTGAGTAAATCGCGTGCGGAAATCGGTGCTTTGGTAAATCGTTTGGAAAGCACAGTTAACAACCTTACGACGTCGATTGTCAACCAGCAGGCGGCGGAAAGTCAAATCAGAGACGTGGACTTTGCGCTTCAAGCATCGAAATTCACCACAAATCAGATTCTTACACAATCTGCAACGTCGATGTTGGCTCAGGCGAACGCTTCTACTCAAGGAGTATTGTCGCTTCTTCGTTAATAGGTTATTGTTGTTATATGTTTTGTTATTTTTCAAAGAGAGCAGGCGGAGTTGTTGCCGCCTGTTCTTTATCGGAGCGGGTATATTCCATGTTTTTATATTCGCTTCATTGGGGAAGGTGCTTTTTTTGTTATTTTGCACCATCTTCATCAGGGGCAGGCACTTTCTGTTGTTATTTTGTGCTTGTCCCTTATTTTTTTTAAGAACAGGCGTTGTTGTTGCGCTTGTTCTTTTTTTTGCCTTTTTTATTGTGGCATAAATTATTTTGTTCGCGCAAAATTTTATTGAATTTTAATTATTAGGAAAAATAATGGCTGATAAATTGATAAAGGCGATTTCGGAGTCGGGGACTATTAGGGCTTATGTTGCAATTACCACCGATACCGTAAACAGCGCTTATAAAATTCAGGAGCCTGCCGCGCTTTCGGGGATAATTCTCGGAAACGTGCTTACTGCGGCAGGGCTTTGTGCGGCGACGCTCAAAGGAGAAGATGAGCGGCTTTCGCTTTTGTTTCGGGGAAACGGAGTTATCGGAAAGGCAGTGGCGGAAGCGACGGCAAACGGAAAAATTCGAGGATATACAGCTAATCCGAAAACCGAATTTGTGGCGGATAAAGATGTGATAACGCAGATAAACGAGGCGATAGGAGTGGCGTCTTTACTTACGGTGAGCAAGGATTTGGGGCTAAAAGAGCCATATTCGGGAACTATAAACTGCGAAACGGGCAACATTGCGGCGGATATTGCTTATTATTTTACGCAATCGGAGCAAATCCCGACAGCATTGGCGATTTCGACTATTCCTAATGCCGACAACAGCGCGGTCGAGGTTTCGGGCGGATATTTGATACAACAGATACCGCAAGACGGAGGAAACGGCGCAAAAGAGCAATTAGAACTCGAACAAGTTGCCGAGGCGGCGCAAAATTTTTCAATAAATTCTATGCTTCTCGAAAAAAAATCGCCGCAAGACATAACAGATAAAATATTTTCGGGTGTAAAATATAAGATTTTAGAAGTCAATGATTTGCTTTTTGAATGCACTTGCAGCAGGGACGCCGCAATGAACGCCCTGAGTGTTTTGGATGACAAAACAAGAGCGGAAATGTTGGAGAAAAACGAAGATTTAGAAATTAAATGTGAATTTTGCCAAATGTTGTATTATATTTCTCTACACGAGGATGCAAAAGAGTAAAATTAACTCAAAACGGAGGGACAGATTATTATGAGCAACCTAAAAGACAGCGGTGTTCTGGTAAACATTGATGATAATGGGATTTGCCGAATTAAACTTGTCGGCGATCTCAGATACGATTCAAGTGCAAAGGGGTTTATTGAGTTTGTAAATACCAAACTTACAGATGAAAAAATATCAGACATTATCATAGATACGCAAGATTGCGACTACATAGACAGTACAAATGTAGGCATTTTAGGGCAAATTGCCAGAATTCAGACACAAAAAGGCGCAAAAAAACCGGTGATTTTCTACAAAGAGCCTTCAAAGATTTACAATGCTATCAACGATGTTGATATAAATACGCTTTATGACGTGCATTTTTGCGGCGGAGGTAAATGCGCTTACGATTGGTATGAGAATGACGATTATAAAAACCTTCCGAAAGAAGAAGCGACCAAACAGGAGATTTCGGAAATAATGCTCGAAATGCACAAAGTTTTGCACGGTCTGAGCGATGGAAATCAGATTAAATTTGAGTCGGTTGTAGAGCAACTCAAAAAGGACAGCAGGCGAAAATAATAATCATCTGAAATTTCCGTTTATTATATCAATATAAAGGTTGAGCGCTTTGGGTTCCATTCTCTGAGTGGTTTCTAAAGTTATGAGTATGCGGCTTTTTATGGGTTCTGCGCCTTTAAGCGTGTTTGGAGTGGTGAAAAACTGCTCTGTATTTCCGAATGTTTCGCTGTCAAAAAGCGTGTAAACCACCGATTGCCCCGATACGCCTCTGATTACATTAAACTTTCCGCCTCGTACCGAAATTCCGTCTCTGTGAAAAGGCGGTCTTATTTCGGAGGCATAGTCGAACCTGCCGTAAACTATCTCAAAAAGGTATTCAAAAAGAGAAAGATGTTGCTTGTTTCGGTCGATAATAATTTGGTATCTTGCAGGGTGAAGCGCAGCTCTTGCGGGGTCCCAAAGCAACGGATTTCGGATTTTTTGCAAAAAAATTTCGTGTATTTCTATGTTGAGATTTGGCTCTTTGTCGGGGAATAATCTTGGCGGCGCTAAAGATAAAAATTCGGCAAATCGGTATTCTTCCGTAAATATAAAGCTTACCCTTCCGTCTTGTTCTCTGCTTTCCCAAGATGAAGATATGGGACTTCTTTCTTTTTGTGAAAAGTGAAAGTAGCCTCTCGATATGTCGCTTTGATTATAAGTTCGTCCAAAATTTCGGGGGATAAAGCAAAGGCGCGATAGCTTTGAATATTGCTCTAAAAACGAGGAAGATACGGGGGCGTTTACGTAAAGAGAATCTAAAATCCTGAAGCCGTCTCCAACTCTTCCCGCTTTAATTTTATTTACTCCGCTGAGCCAAAAGGACTGGTATCTTTGCGGAAAATCTTGCTTTAAAATTCGGACGATGGAGTCGGCGGCGAAAAATCCCTCTTCGTTTTCTAATTGATAATAATAGTGCCAAAGAAGCGCCTCTAAAAAGTAAATTGTCCACAAGTCGTCTGCCCAGACGCGAGAGTTCAGTTCGTCGAGTTTTGACATTATTCGCTCTTCGACTTCTTGCTTTGAAACGGCGTGTTGCCAATCCGAAGTCCAAGAACTTGCGTACGGCTCAATAGAAACGGCTATTTCTGCGATAATGTTTTCGAGCATTTCGGAGGATACGTGAACAGGAGTAATCTCGCTCACCGATATTGCAAAGGCGATTTTACAAAAAAGCAAAGAGGCGATTATTGTCGAGATTATGCATTTTTTTATCATTTATTACCTTTTTTATCGATTATTTTACATAAAATACTAATTTTACCGGACAATAAGGGAGGCGTCTATTGTCAAAATTGCGCTTTTTTCGCGAAAATTGAAAAAAAAGGGGAAGCGAGCGTCGCCCAAATATTATATTATCGGCGGAAAATTAAAAGTATATTCAAAAATTTAAGTTATTAGGGGCGGCTAATTATGAGTATTATTATAGACAAAAAATCAACAAAAAATGCTATTCCGAGAGAAAAAGGTTTTATATCCGTAAGATTTAAAATTATTTCTATTGTTTTGGGATTTTTCTTTGTTTTGGTTTTAGCATTTGCTTGGTATTCACATTCGGCAATATCCGACTACAAAAACTTGCGTCTCGAAAACGTGAGAAAAGAAGTCGAGTTTGAAACGGAAGCGGTAAACAAAGTAATAGCCAAAATAGGGCAGTCGGCATTGTTTGCCGCTTCGGGGGCGAAGATGGCTCTCGAATGCAAGTCGAGGTCTTTGGGCGAAAGAATTGCATATCAGATTATGAAAAACACAGAGGTAGCCATCGGAGTCGGATTTTGGTTTGAGCCGTCTCGTTTTGACTCTTATGTGCGACAGGCTGGCGTTTATGCGTTTATAGGAGAGTCGGGTGAAATCGAAATGGAAGATTTTACTCTTGTTGAAAATAATTATAATTATTTTAACTCGGGATGGTATATAGAAATCGCACGTCTCCTGCAAAGACCCAACGAGGTTGTCTGGACTCGTCCTTATATTGATGATTCGGGTACATTTGCGCTTATGGTTACCGCGGGTGCGGGCGTGTTCGATGAATACGGAACTTTGGTTGCTTTATCGACGGTCGATTGGAGAATAAGCGAAGTTATTGAAAAATTAATAGCAATAAAACCTTCGGAAGGAAGTTTTGCGGTATTGTCCGACCCCGAAAAAGATTTTATTATATCGAATACTCTTACTATGAACTGCGAAGGAGACGAACTGAGCGTAC
Organism: Chitinivibrionia bacterium; assembly: GCA_009779925.1. Classification (NCBI taxonomy): domain Bacteria; kingdom Pseudomonadati; phylum Fibrobacterota; class Chitinivibrionia; species Chitinivibrionia bacterium. The sequence goes on along the minus strand of WRAZ01000020.1, from coordinate 24,649 downwards.
TTCCTTTGGACATAAACGCCGAAACCTTTGAATTGAATGGTAAGTCATATATAACTTTCAGCCGTTTTATGGATAACGGATGGCTTTTGTCCATACACGTTCCCGCAAAAGAAATTTTCGCCGAAATAGAAACACACATAAAAATGCTTGCTATGATAAAGATATTTGTTGCGCTCATAATGTTGTTTTGTGTGTATTGGTTAATCGCAGTATTGGTAAATAAGCCGATTGCCCGTTTAATTTCGGACGTTAATGAACTTGGCGGCGGAAATCTGGACAAACGGATAAAAATCACTTCAAAAGACGAAATCGGAATGCTTGCCGCGGCTTTCAATAAAATGGCAGTTGAACTTGATGCGTCTATTAAACAAAACGCAAAAGAGCAAGCGGAAAAAGAGCGAATTTCCACAGAATTAGACATTGCAATGCAAATACAAAAAAGCGTGTTGCCTCGTGTTTCCACACCATTCCAAAACTGTACGGGCTTCGATATTTATGCGAATATGTTGCCTGCAAAAGAAGTTAGCGGAGATTTCTATGATTTCTTCTGGGTTAATTCCGATACGCTCGGCGTGGTTATTGCGGACGTATTCGGAAAGGGTATTCCGTCGGTGCTGTTTATGATGATTGCCCGAATACTCATAAGAAACAATGCCCAAGCAGGCAAACAGCCTAAAGAAGTATTTGAATTTGTCAATAATTTACTCTGCGAAACTAACGATGCGGGTATGTTTGCTACCGTCTTTATGGGCTATCTCGATACGTCGAACGGAAAATTAACATTTGTGAACGCGGGGCATAATCCGCCACTTTTGCGCAGTAAGGGCAAATACGATTATCTGGGAATAAAAAGAAGCGGTTTTGTGTTTGCAGGAATGCAAGATACGTCATACGCGCAGAACGAAGTTATTTTACATTCGGATGACGAATTGTTTTTATACACCGATGGCGTAACGGAAGCGTTAAATGCGAAAAACGAACCTTTCGGCGATGAGCGTTTGCTTAAAATATTAAATGACAGTTCGGGTTTGCCGCTTAAAGATTTGGTTGAAAAAACGAAGAATGAAATAAAAAAATTTGCCGACGGAGCAGAGCAATCGGATGATATTACAATTCTTGTGCTACGGTTTAAGGGAGCAAAATAAAAATTGGGAAAAAATTGGTTTTTAACAAAATAAAAGGAGATTTTATGTTTGATTTGTGGAATGAAGAGCCTTACAAAGTTGCCGATATGGGACTTGCGGATTGGGGCAGAAAAGAACTTGACGTAGCAGAGCACGAAATGCCGGGATTGATGGCGGCTCGCGAAAAATACGGCAAAGAACAGCCGCTTAAAGGCGTTAGAATTATGGGAAGTTTGCACATGACCATCCAAACGGCAGTGCTTATTGAAACGCTGAAAAAACTTGGCGCGGACGTTCGTTGGTGTTCTTGTAATATTTTCTCAACCCAAGACCACGCCGCCGCCGCAATAGCTAAAACGGGAACACCCGTATTTGCGTGGAAAGGCGAAACTTTGGAAGAATACTGGGATTGCACATTTAAAGCGCTTTCGTTCCCCAACGGCAAAGGTCCGCAAATGATAGTTGACGACGGCGGCGACGCAACTTTGCTCATTCACAAAGGCTACGAACTCGAAAACGGCGACCGTTCTTGGGTGGACAGTCCGTCTGACAGCCACGAAGAAAGCATAATTAAAGCGCTTCTTAAAGAAGTTTTTGCGAAAAATCCGAACCATTGGCATAACGTTGTTGCCGAACTTAAAGGCGTCAGCGAAGAGACCACGACGGGCGTTCACAGATTATACGAAATGTTTGACAAAGGCAAATTGCTTGTTCCTGCGATAAACGTAAACGATTCGGTCACAAAATCGAAATTCGATAACCTTTACGGTTGCCGCGAAAGCTTGGTGGACGGCATAAAAAGAGCCACCGACGTTATGATTGCAGGAAAAGTAGCGGTTGTTTGCGGCTACGGCGACGTTGGTAAAGGCAGTGCAAAGTCGCTTTTGGGCTTGGGTGCGCGCGTAATTATCACCGAAATCGACCCGATTTGCGCATTGCAAGCGTCGATGGAAGGTTTCCAAGTGGCAACTGTTGAAGACACTCTCGGTATGGCGGACATTTACGTGACAACCACAGGAAACTGCGATATTATCACCGTTGAGCACATGGCAAAAATGAAAGACCAAGCGATTGTCTGCAACATCGGACACTTCGACAACGAGATTGAGGTCGTTAAATTGGAGCAATTCAACGGAATTAAAAAAGTAAACATTAAGCCGCAGGTTGATAAATACGTTTTCCCCGACGGACACGAAATTTATTTGCTTGCCGAAGGTCGCTTGGTAAATTTGGGTTGCGCAACAGGACACCCGTCGTTTGTTATGTCGAACTCTTTCACAAACCAAACGCTCGCTCAGCTTGACCTGTGGAAAAACAAAGACACATACAAACCGGGCGTATATCGTTTGAGCAAAGAACTCGACGAAGAAGTAGCGCGCTTGCATTTGGCAAAAATCGGCGTGAAACTCACCACGCTAACCGACAAACAAGCGAAATATTTGGGAATAAGCAAGAGCGGTCCTTACAAACCTGAGCATTACAGATATTGATTTTTTTGTGCTTTGCACAAAATTTACAAGGGCGACTTTCGGGTTGCCCTTTTTGTTTGTGCAATATAGTATTTTATACGGGGAAAATTATGGAATTCCTTTTAAAGGAGCAATTTAATGAGTATCATTATCAACACGACAGTAGTCGGCGAGAAAATAGTTTTTGCTATGGAAGGCAGGTTGGACGCCAATACTTCGCCGTCGCTTTGGAACGTTTTGCTTCCGTCTTTTGATAAAATTTCGGAGGGCGGCGATTTGAGACGCGTGGAATTGGACTTTAAAAAAATTAAAGTATTATCTTCCGCGGGACTCAGGATATTGCTTTTGGGTGAAAAAACCGCCAAGGCGAAAGGCGTTGAAATGACGCTCGTTAACGTTAGCGCGGAAATCAAGGAAATATTTGATATGACGGGATTTTCCGATATTTTGAACATAATTTAAGGCGTAGGAGGTTGCAATGTCTGTAAATTTAAAAAAAAGTGCATATTCTAAGGAAAAAGGATTTATATCCGTAAGGACTAAAATTCTTTTGATTGTTTTCGGTTTTTTCTTTGTTTCGTCTTCGGCGTTCGCTTTTTATTCGTTTTTTTCCATATCCGATTATAAGCGCATACGTTTAGAAAACGTCAGAAAGGAAATCGAACTGGAAACTGAGACGGTAAACAAAGTAATCGCTCAGATTGGACAGGCGGCGATGTTTTCGGCGTCGGTCGCGCGAACAACGTTGAAGAATCAGTCAAGGGAACTTGGCGAGGAATTAACGTATCAGATTATGAGAAATACCGATGTTGCCGCGGGAGTAGGCTTTTATTTTGCGCCGTATCGTTTTAATCCGAGAATAAGACAGGCGGGCGTTTATGCGTTTATCGCAGAGAACGGCGATGTTAAAATGGAAGATTTTGCTTACGTTGAAACTCAATATGATTATTTGAAATCGGGTTGGTATATCGAAATTTCGCGCCTTTTGGACAGACCGAACAAGGTCGTTTGGACTCGTCCGTATATTGACGATTCGGGAACGTATTCCCTTATGACTACGGCGGGCGCTGGCGTGTTTGACGAAGACGGCAATCTTATCGCTTTATCGACGGTTGACTGGAAAATCAGCGAAATAATTGAAAAATTGACGGAAATAAAGCCCTCCAAAGGAAGTTTTGCAATATTGTCCGCCCCCGAAAAAGATTTGATTATATCCAACACTCTTACAAAGGACGGCACGGGAGAAGCGTTAAGCGACCTTTCTTGGGATATAAACGCCGATTACTTTGAATTGGACGGGACAAAATTTATGACCTTCAACCGCGTTATGGACAACGGTTGGCTTTTGTCGATACTGGTTCCCGCAAAAGAAATTTTTGCCGAAGTGGAAGCGCGAACGACAATATTTATAATAATAACGGTGATATTGGTGATTTTAATGCTGCTTTGCGTGTATTGGTTAATTTCGATTTTGGTGAATAAACCGATTAAGTATTTGGTTTCGGAAGTTGCGGAATTGGGTAGCGGAAATCTGGATAAAAAAGTAGAAATCGCTTCCAAAGACGAATTGGGAATGTTTGCGGCGACTTTCAATAAAATGACGGTCGAACTGAAAGCGTCAATAGAACAAAACGCAAGAGAACAGGCGGAAAAAGAGCGGCTGGGCGCGGAATTAAGCATTGCAACGCAAATCCAAACAAGCGTGTTGCCGCGTGTTTCTACTCCTTTTCCAAATCGCACGGATTTCGATATTTACGCCGATATGTTGCCTGCAAAAGAAGTCAGCGGAGATTTTTATGATTTCTTCTGGGTTTCTCCGAAAACGCTTGCGGTGATTATTGCGGACGTATCGGGCAAGGGCATTCCGTCGGCGCTGTTTATGATGGTCGCCAGAATACTCATAAAAAACAACGCGCAGGCAGGCAAATCACCGAAAGAGGTATTTGAATTTGTGAATAATCTGCTCTGCGAAAACAACGAGGCGAGTATGTTTGTTACGGCGTTTATGGGCTATCTTGACATATCCGACGGAAAATTAACATTTGTGAACGCGGGACATAATCCGCCGATTTTGTTCAGCGACGGCAAATACGACTACCTCAGAAAAAAGGGCGGCTTTGTGCTTGCGGGAATGCAGAATACGTCGTATATTCAGGAAGAAGTTGTAATGCAGGCGGGCGACGAATTGTTTTTATATACCGACGGCGTAACGGAAGCGGAAAACACGGAAGGCGCGTTTTTCGGCGAGGCGCGTTTGATTTCGCTCTTAAATAAAAATACTAATTTGCCGCTTAAAAAATTGATTGGGGTTGTTAAAAGCGATGTAAATAAATTTGCAGACGGCGCGGAACAAGCGGACGACATTACAATGCTTGCGCTTAGGTACAAGGGAAAATGAGAGCGCAACTTAAAGGGGGGATATATGCCTGAAAAGAATGATGCTACCGTGGATGTGCACAACTCACTGCTTAAGGCAATGGCGGAATTGGTTGAATTGCGCGACGATGTGACAGGCGGACATATTGAGCGTACACAGCGTTATTTAAGCATTCTGTTTTTAGAAATGCAGGAGCGCGGTATCTATTCCGAAGAAACGTCGAAGTGGGAAGGGGATATAGCCACGTTGCTCAGGTCTTCACAATTGCACGACATCGGAAAAATCGCTGTTAGGGACTGTGTTTTACTGAAACCGGGCAAACTGACTGAGGAAGAATTTGAACAGATTAAAACTCACGCCTTGGAAGGTGAAAAATTCCTTGAAAAAATTCAAAAAGACGCCAACGGACAGATTTGTTTGGAATATGCGAGGATTTTTGCGGGCTACCACCACGAAAAATGGGACGGAAGCGGCTATCCCAGAGGGCTTAAAGGCGAAAATATTCCCTTGCTCGGCAGATTGATGGCGATTGTGGACGTCTATGACGCGCTTGTTGTTGAACGACCATACAAAAAGGCGTTTCCGCACGAAGAAGCGGTAAAAATAATTAAGGAAGGCAGTGGAACGCATTTCGACCCGATTTTGGTCGATTTGTTTCTCGATATTTCCGAAGTATTTGAGGCTATCCTTGCGCTTCACGCAGAGGGTAAGTAATAAAACCGACAAGAAATAAAAAAGGAGAAAAAATGAATAGATTTGATTTATTACGTCAAAAAATGAAAGAAAAAATCCTCGTCCTCGACGGAGCGACAGGAACGGAAATTCAAAAGTACAATCTTAGCGAAAGCGATTACAGCAAGGGAATTTTTGCGGATTGCAAAGTACCGCTCAAAGGCAACAACGACGTTTTACCGATTACCCGCCCCGATATAATTTACGAATTGCACAAAAGATATTTTGAAGCGGGAGCGGATATTGTCGATACCTGTTCTTTTAACGCAAACTCTGTTTCTCAGGCGGATTACGGCTTAGAGGACAAAGTCGCGCTTCTAAATTACGAAGCGGCAAAAATCGCGCGAAAAGCCGCGGACGACATCGAAAAAGCGACGGGAATTCCACGCTTTGTTTCGGGTTGCGTGGGACCGACAAGCAAAACCGCTTCGATGTCGCCCGACGCCGAAAATCCCGCCGCTCGCGCCGTTAGTTTTGACGAATTGGCGGACACATTTTATGTCGCCGTCGAAAACCTTATTAAAGGCGGCGTTGACTGCATTATTCTCGAAACTCAATTTGACGCGCTCAATACAAAAGCGGGAATTTACGCCGTGCAAGAATACAACAGAAAGCATAACGTCGATGTTCCGATTATGATTTCGGCGACGATTTCGGACGCTTCGGGCAGACTTTTGACAGGGCAAACCGTTGCGGCGTTTTATGCAAGCGTTATGCACGCAAATCCTATTTCTATCGGGCTTAATTGCTCTTTGGGCGCGGATTTGCTTGAGCCGTATGTAGAAGAATTGGCGAAAATCGCAAACTGCGGTATTTCGTGCCACCCAAACGCAGGGCTTCCCGACGAACTCGGAAACTACGTTGAAACTCCCGAAGAAATGGTGAAAACTATCGAAAATTGGGCTAAAAAAGGACTTGTGAATTTTGTCGGCGGCTGTTGCGGAACAACCCCCGCGCACATAAAAGCGGTGGCGGATTGTGTGAAGAAATACAAACCGAGAAATGTTAGGGCGAAAGATGTTTCGCCCCTACAAACAGACGGCGATACGCGTAGGGGCGAAACATCTTTCGCCCAAAATGCAGATTGTCAAAATATGCTATTATCAGGTCTCGAACTTTTTGAAATGCGCAAAGATTTGCTTTTTACAAACATCGGTGAAAGAACAAACGTTGCGGGAAGCGCAAAATTCGCCCGTTTAATTCGCGAGAAAAACTACGAAGAAGCGCTGAAAATCGCCCGCGAACAAGTCGAAAACGGCGCGCAAATAATCGACGTAAACCTTGACGACGCAATGCTCGACGCCGAAGAAGAAATGAAAACCGTGCTGAATTATTTCGCAAGCGACCCCGCAGTAAACAGCGTTCCCGTAATGATAGACAGTTCCAAATGGGAAGTCATTGAGGCGGGGCTTAAATGTAGCGGCGGAAAAACGGTCGTCAACTCAATTTCGCTTAAAGAAGGCGAAGAAAAATTTGTCGAACACGCAAAAAAAATAATGCGTATGGGCGCCGCGGTTGTAGTTATGGCGTTTGACGAAAAAGGTCAGGCGGACACAAAGGCGCGCAAAATAGAAATCTGCGAGCGTTCTTACAACATTCTTAAAAACATCGGCTTTAACGAAGAAGACATAATTTTTGACCCGAACATCTTTGCCGTTGGAACAGGGCTTGACGAACACCGAAAATACGCGATTGATTTTATTGAAGCGACGGCGGAAATCCGCAAAAGAATGCCGAAAGCGCATATTTCTGGCGGCGTAAGCAACGTATCTTTTTCTTTTCGCGGAAACAATCAACTGCGCGAGGCAATTCACTCGGTTTTCCTCTATTACGCCGTAAAAGCGGGAATGGATATGGGAATAGTGAACGCGGGCGTTATCCCAAGCTACGACGAAATCGACGTCGAACTCAGAGAAAAAATTGAAGATTTGCTTTTCGACAAAAACGATGACGCGGCGCAGAATTTGCTGGATTTTGCGCAAACTTTAAAGAACGACAACGTAAAAGAAACAAAAACCGCGCAATGGCGAAATTTGCCTGTTGCAGAACGTCTCGCGCATTCGCTTGTAAGCGGAATTACGGATTTTATCGAAGAAGACATCGTCGAAATTCAAAAGGAGTTTGAGAGCGCGGTATCAATTATCGAAGGTCCGCTGATGGACGGAATGAATAAAGTCGGCGAACTTTTTGGTAGCGGAAAAATGTTTTTGCCGCAGGTTGTAAAGAGCGCGCGGGTAATGAAAAAAGCCGTCGGCGTTTTGCAGCCCCAAATCGAAGCGGAGAAAAAAGGCGCCGCCTCGTCAAGCGGAAGAATTCTCTTGGCAACAGTAAAAGGCGACGTTCACGACATCGGAAAAAATATTGTCGCGATAGTTTTGCAATGCAACAATTACGAGGTCATAGATATGGGCGTTATGGTGTCCTGCGAGGATATTTTAGACAGAGCGCAATCCGAAAAAGTAGATATGATAGGGCTTTCGGGCTTGATAACCCCGTCTCTCGAAGAAATGACGACTATCGCGAAAAAAATGAACGAGCGCGGTATGAAAATCCCGCTTGTCTTGGGCGGAGCGACAACGTCAACTATTCACACGGCTGTAAAAATCGCGCCCGAATATGAGTTCGGCGTAATCCAAGTAGGCGACGCCTCGCTTATCCCGGGGGTTGCGAAAAAACTTCTGGGCGCGGAGAAAAACAAATATCTCGACGAAATAAACGCGAATTACGAAAGATTAAGAACCGAACGCGAAGGCAGACAAAGCGAAAAAGTATCGCTGGAAGAAGCACGGAAGAATAGGGGATAATTTTTACAAAGAAAAAAAAGAAAAAAGGATGAACGAAATGTTCATCCTTTTTTTTATCGCTTAGTAGAATTTTGCGGACAATCAATAAGCATTGAGTTCGCCGAAAACATCTTCAGTGTCTTCGTCTTTAGGTGTTTTGTAGTCCTTTGTCGGCTTGCTCAGTTTTTTCATTTCGCATTGGTTGCCGCTTTTCCATTCGTGAATAATTGTGTTGCAAAATTCGCATTCTAACTTGCCGCCGTCTCTTGACGTGGAATGCTTTTGGGAAATGCTGTATGTCGCTCCGCAGGTTTCACATTCTTTTTTGAATTCAAATATTTTGTAATTTTGCTTTGTCGGTCCTGCAAGCTGTCTTAAATAACATATACGTCCGCCGTTCCATTCGTGTATTTTGAAGCCGCAATTAGAGCATCTTATTTCACCTTTTTCTGTTGTTGGGTGCGACTCTTCCATAACATTGAATTTTGACCCGCAATTATCGCAGTTTTTTTCAAGATGTCTTACGCTTCTTATTTTTCTTTCTTCCATAATATGGCAAAGCTCCTTAATTATTTCATTATTTTGATGGTAATATAATATTTTGCATACTTATAAATGTCGATTTTATATTATCAAAGTCGATTTTTTGCAAAATCAAGCGCTTGTTCTTTGGTATCGAGTAGTCCGTCCATTTGATTTTCGTAGATTTCTTTGAGCAAATCTCCTAAAATTTTGCCTTGAGTAAAGCCCATTGCCAATAAATCGTCGCCTTTTACAAGCGGGAGAGGTTTTATCTCTTCGGGAGGGATTTCTTCGATTTTTTTCAGCAGAAATTCGGCGTTGTCCATCATTCCGTGGCTTGAAAAACAGTCGGCTTCGTGCAGAATTATTTCGATGTCTATAGTTTCGCGAGCCAAAAATGTGTTGAGCTTGCTTTTTTTCATTTTTTGCACGAACATAAATTTCATGTGATTGCGAATGCAGGCGCCAATATCTTTTGTTTCGGCGGACGACATTTTTAAACGTCGGGCGATTTCATAAGTTATGTCCGCGCTTTTTTCGTCGTGGCGGTTAAATCTTATTCTGTCTTCAATGGTTTTAGTGTCGGGTTTTCCGATGTCGTGAAGAAGAGTACTCCATACCAGAACACTGCGTTTGTGGCGGTCTTGCAGGACTTCTGTTTGGTCGGCTCTGAGAGTGTTTTTATCGGCGATGTATCGGTTTATCAGGTCTTCCAAGTATTCCATTGCAAGCATTGTATGCTCGAAACAATCGCCTTCAGGGTGATATTCGGGCGGCTGTTCGACCCCTTTCATTCTGCAGATTTCGGGTAAAATATGCTCTAAAAGTCCTGTCTCGTCGAGTATTCGGAGGGTTTTAGCGGGTGCGGCGCAGAAGGAAAGCGTCAGTTCTTTACAAATTCTTTCGGCGGAAATTTTTGAGATGTTTCTGGCGAGTGTTTTTATTGCCGAAAAGGTGTTTTCTTCGATTTGAAAACCGAAGCGCGCCGAAAATCTTATTGCTCGCAAAAGCCGCAGGTAATCTTCATTAAATCTGTCGAGCGGTTCGCCTATCGTGCGAATTATTCTTTTTTGCAAATCTACCTTTCCGCCGACAAAATCGATAATCGTTTTTGATACGGGATTGTAAAACATTCCGTTTATGGTAAAATCGCGGCGAAATGCGTCTTCGCGGGAGGTGGCGAACGAGATTTCTTCGGGGCGGCGACCGTCGATATATTGCCCGTCGCTTCTAAAAGTCGCAACATCAAAGGCAAGTCCGTGTTTTATGACCAAGACAACTCCGAACGAAACACCGACCTCTTTTGTGTTGTCAAACAGATTTATAATGTCTTTCGGATGTGCTGAAGTAGCAATATCTATGTCGGGAGACGCGCCTGCGGGGAAGTCCAAAAGCATATCGCGCACAAAACCGCCCGCAAAGTATGCTTCAAAGCCGTTGTTTATCAATTTTACAACAATCGATTTTGCTATTGCTTCTGTGTCGTCCGAAAACATATTTTATCCTTGTTAATTTTTAGAAAAATAATTCTTGCCGAAAGGTGAAAGGTGGTTTTTGTATGAAAAAATTTGTTTTAGTTGCTTTGATGATTGCAATTACGATGGTTTTATTTGGTTGTGCGAGTGGTCCCGAAGCGAGAGGTGAAGCGGCTTGGAGAGAAGCTATGCGTGCGCCCGAAAATTCGACTACTCGTCTTGTCAGACAGAGAGAAGCATACGTAAGGTTCAGAGAAGCGTTTTATGCCGCGAATGAAAAAGGCAGAATTACTCCGAAACTCTTGAACAATTATCTTATGTCGGCGATTGTTAGAGCGGAATTCATTTTTAACGAGACGCAATCTCCGCACGCTCCTGCAGTTAAAATCATTCGCGACGATATAGAAACCGCCCTTAAAATGGACGGTGTTAGCAATGAAGTCCGAGACGCTTATGCGAGATTTCTGGTGTCGATTGCGCGCCATCATTATGACCAAGACGGCGTAATAACTCGCGCCATAACCGAGTTGGAAGCGGCAAGAACAGTCGCGGCAAACTCGAGATTTGTCGATGTGGTTATAGCCGATATGAAGAACGAGTTTGCGCAAATACAAATTTTGACCGCTCAAAATTTTATTGCCGAAGCGCAACGTTCAAGACAGCCGCTTGACTTTATTCGTGCCGAATATTATGCAAGAGTGGTTCAGCATTTTGCTCCCGAAAACGAAGAAGCAAGAAGAATACTCGGTGAAACCCGTCGCGAATTGGTACAGTTTTTGACTGCTTTTGAAGCGGCGATAACCGATTATCCCGACACCGCGCTTTTCAGACAGATAAATTCCGACGGCGTTATAATGGCTGTTCAGTCGGTAAGCACCGTCAGAGGCGAAACTGTTTTAGCAGTCGAACTTCACAATGCGTCATTTGCCAACATAATACCTCAAGCGGGAATGTTTAAGATTGTTCTTGCGGACGGAACCGAAATTCCTGCAACAAGCATTACTTTTGAAAGAAGAGCAATTCAACAGCGCCACACAGTTGCGGGAAGATTGAATTTCAGAGGCAATATAGCAAGAAACAACATTGCAAGAGTAGAGTTTCAGGCAAGACTTGGCGATGAAAACGCTCCGCTTGTTGTTGGCACTAAATTTTTGCAATAAGAGCCTTGAATGGTATAAATTAAGGTTAAGGAAAACTGCGCAATGAGTAAAGCGATTAAAACACTTTTAGTAGTATTTTTGTTTTGCTCGTTGTGCTTTTCTCAAAGAGAGCTGAACCCTGACGGCTATCGCGGAATAGCGTGGGGAAGTTCGGTCGCCGAGGCGCAGGCGATTTTACAAGAAGTGCCGCTTACTCAGCTTACAGCTCGTCCGCGAACGGCTTCTTTTCCTGCGGAATTAAATATTGCGCGCTACCAAATTCTCAGAGACACTGTCGCAGGTTATCCCGCAAGAACAACGCTGTATTTTTTCGACGACCAATTTTTTCAGGCGGTTGTTGATTTTGATTTCAGCCGATTTACAAGATTTGACTTTAATTTTAACGTGTTTATTTCCGTTGAGCGATATTTTAACTATATTCGTACTAACACGCTTAATTTTGTCGCCGACATTTACACTCTTTTGACTGAAAGATACGGAAGAAGACAGCCTGTTTTTCGCACGCTTGACCCTCGATACACTTTTGTAGCGCTCGATAATTACCTTGCGCAAGAGAGGTGGAATTTGCGCTATAATCCGTCGGAATTTTACAGAGCAATACAAACTCAATCTTTTGCGCAATGGCGATTTCCGCGAACGGAAGTGCGCTTTTCCATAGCGATTAACGCCGCGGACAAGCGTTTTGAGTATGTGCTTTCTCTCGCCTCGACCGACTTAATGGGACAGATTGAGCGAGATATAACTAATGTTCGCACGAGAGGGCTTTAATGAACGCTGATTTGGAAGAAACGCTTGAATTACGCCTTGATTTTGATAAGCTTTCGCAAATCGGCGCAAAAAATATGGGAGTAATCCCCGTAGCCGTGCAAAACGCCGACACAAACGAGGTTATTTTAATCGCGTACGTAAATAAAGAGGCGCTGGATTTGTCGATAAAAACAAAAATCGCGACATTCTTCAGCACTTCGCGAAATGAAATTTGGTGAAAGGCGCGACATCGGGCGCAGAATTTGAATTAACGGATATTTTTGTAAATTGCGAACAAAATTCGTTCGTTTATAAAGTTCGTCCCAAAAAAGAAAATATATGCCACACAAAAAACCAAAAAGGCGAAGCACGAAACTGCTATTATCGCAAACTCGACTTTGAGACGGGAAAGCTGGTAAAGATTGATCCGTAAAAAAAACATCACCAATCATCAAAAACTACAGTGATTTGTTGCAAAATACCCAAAAATACGTAAAATCTGCGTTAAAAATAAATTCTGCGCGCAAGTTTATTCGGGCATAAATTATTTTGGCTTGCTTATTACCCGACAATTGCAAAATAATCACAAGATTGTAGGAGACTTTATTATGCTAAGCAGAAAAGACATTACGGAATTAGTTAAAGAAAACGATACTGAGAACTTGAAAATTGTGCTTGACGCCGCAGAAAATATGGAAATTCTGCACGCGTTTCACGATTTGTTGCCTGAAAAACAGATTATTGTATTCGACCTGCTGGAAAAAAACAGCGCCTTGTTTGTATTTAAAGAATTAGATACGGACGAACAGCAAAACTTACTGCGTTCTTTTCCGGAAGAAAAAATTATAGAATTTGTAAGCGAACTTGCTCCCGACGACCGCGTTCGGTTATTAGAGGGCTTGTTTGAAGGTATGAGAGATAAAATAATAAGCTCTCTTCCGCCTGCCGAGCAAGCCGATACCAATATTTTGATGAGTTATAAGCCTGAAACAGCAGGTCGTATAATGACTACAAAATATATTTCTTTAGAAAGCGACATAACGGTTGAGCAGGCAATTGCTTCCGTGCGCGAACAAGCCTTAAATCAAGAAACAATATATACATTATATGTAAAAGACGCCGACGGAAAATTACTGGGTGTTCTTTCGCTGAAAGAGCTTTTGACAACAGACGGCAACGCTAAAATAGAAAGTATAATGCTTCAGAAGCCAATAAGAGTGAGCGCCGATACCGACCAAGAAGAGGCTGCCCGACTTTTGCAGACAATGGACTTTTTGTCGCTTCCCGTTGTGGATGAAAACAATAAAATGCTCGGCATAGTAACGATTGACGACGCAATGAACGTATTGGAAGAAGAGACCACCGAGGACATCTACGACCAAGCGGGACTTGCGGATATCACAAGCAACGAACAAGGCAGAAGCGAAGTTTTAATTTTCGGAAATTTATGGGATATATGGAAAGTGCGCCTGCCGTTTTTACTTGCAACGCTCGGGCTCGGCATGCTTTCGGGAATTATTATCGACGTGTACGAAGAAGTTCTCGCCAAGGTAACGGCGGTTGCGATATTCATACCCGTAATTATGGGAATGGGCGGAAACATAGGCACGCAATCGTCCGCGGTTTTTGCGAGGGCGGTCGTATTGAAGCACATCAAAATAAAGAAATTCGTAAAGCCGTTTTTAAAAGAAATCGGCGTTGGGTTTAGTATTGGCGTGTTGGTAGGCTTAATATCGGGAGCTATTGCGACGTTTTGGCTTGGAATGCCTATGCTTGGAGTTGCCGTCGGACTTGCAATGGCAATAACTATGACCACGGCAAGCATGCTCGGATTTTTAATTCCTTACATCCTAATTCGCCTAAACATAGACCAAGCAGCGGGCTCGGCGCCGATAATAACAACCTTAAAAGACTTTTTGGCGCTTCTTATTTATTTTGTAAGCGTAAGTATTTTTCTGGGGAATATGTTGTAGGAAAACGCTTGCTGTTTGTTGGCAAATAAAATTCCTGCAACTTTAGATATTTTTCAAGAATTGCAGGAATTTTTTGTTTTTCTGTTTATTGTCCGCGCCAAATATTATTTTACCAAAATCAGAATGAATTTAGCCTAATAATGAGCAGAGAGTGAGAGAAAAGTGGGATTAACCGCGAAAGATGTGATGGCGATACTTAAAGAAAACGGTTGGGAATGCAGAGGTGTTAAGGGTTCGCATCACATATTCACCAAAAACGGATTTCGCAGTATTCCCGTTCCGCTTCACGGAGGAAACAAGGATTTGGGTGTTTTCGCTAACAGAATCCTTAAAGAAGCGGGAATTTCGAGAAGAAAATGAGGAAAGGAGTTTGGATATGTTCTACAATTGTAATATAACAGAGGAAGACGGGATGTATATCGCTCAGTTTCCCGATATGCCAAACGTTCTGACATACGGAGAAACTTATGAAGAAGCGATTGCTATGGCGCGAGACGCTTTAGACGCAGTATTGACCACCGAAATTGAAGACGGGCATAAAATTCCCGCGTCGAGATACAAGCGCGGGGTGCCGATAGCTGTTTTTCCCGACACGGAAAAATTACTTCCAAAAAACAGCGTTTGTTATGCAAGTGATTTAGCGTTTGCTTAAAAATGCGAATAACACACTAAGAGACGTTGCTTTTTGCGGCGTCTCTTGTGATTTTTATCACGAAAATGGTGAAAAATTATACAAAATCTCAAAAATAATACATTTTATTTACGGCAAAAGGTATTTTTGCGCGGAAAATTTTTAGGAGATACCGGAAATTGGAAAAGATTTATGAAAATTTAGTTTATTCGGCGGACGATGTCATAACATTCGCAGACGGCGTTCCGGGGTTTGAAAGCAATAAGAAATTTGTGATTGTCAGGAACGAAAACTATGCCCCTTTCGAGTGGCTTGTTGCAGTTGACGGCGAGAAATTGCGTTTTGCTATGCTGAACCCGATGGTGGTATATCCGGAATACGCGCCGAACATTTCAAAAGCACAGGTTGAAGGTCTTAATTTATGCGACACGGAAGACGTGTTGATGTATGTGTTTGTGACTGTGGCGGAAAATCCGAGCGATTCTACAATGAACCTTATGGCTCCGATTGTAATCAATACAAAGGAGAAAGTCGGCAAACAGGTTATCTTGGATAACTCTCCCTACTCAACACGCGAACCGGTTGTGAGGTAGGCAATGCTCGTATTGACAAGAAAAGAAGGCGAAAGTATCCGTATCGGCGATAATATATCGATAAAGATTGTGTCGATTGACGGAAACAACTGCAAGGTTGGAGTGGAAGCGCCGCGAAATATAAGTGTAAACCGCGAGGAAGTTTATCTGAAAATTAAATCGGAAAACTTGACTGCCGCGACAAACGATAATGTGGATTTCGGAAAATTTGCAGGACTTATAAAGGCAAATCCGACGACTGCTTCACAACAGCCGTTGAAAAATTTGTTCAAATAGGTCGAACTGGAAAGTAAAATCAAAAATTAGAAATTGTTAACATAACATAATCAAAGGAAGGGGAGGTGCACTATGTTGTATTTACTCGAAAATGACGGAAACGCAGCGGTCGATATGGTAAAGTCGAACGAGGCATTGCAGAGTGATATTCGCCTGCTTGGGAAAATTTTAGCGGAAGCAATTCGCAGTGTGGAAGGACCGCAGGTTTTTGAAAGAGTTGAGACTCTGCATAAATTTGCCGTGCGCTATTATCGCGGCAATAACGAGTCCGCTCGTGCTGAAATGGAAAATCTTTTGAAAAATTTATCCGATGTCGATGTGAATAAAATCACCAGTGCAATCGGATATTACTCGGCTTTGGTGAATATCGCCGAAGACCACCATCATATACGCCGTTGGCGCGCACACCAAAACGTTAAGGGTGCGTCGGCGCGCGAAGGCAGTTTGGAAGCGAGCATTGCGCTTTGCAAAGAACACGGTTTTGGCGACGAAAAATTGAAGGATTTCTTCCGCAACGCCTACATCGCTCCGATTTTGACCGCGCACCCGACGGAAGTGCAACGTCAAACCACGTGGAAAATTCTTAACGCTATTTCTGCGTTGCTCGAAAAGCGCGACGGAATGGTAGATATTACAAAAGAAGAACAAGACGAAATTGAAGCCGAACTCGGCGTGAAAATACTTACGCTTTGGCAAACGCGCGTACTTCGCCGCTCAAAACTTACTGTTTTGGACGAAGTGAAAAACGTTATGTCATTCTTTGACTCGACATTCTTGACAGCGGTTCCGAAATTGTATAAATCGGTAGAAAAAGCAATCGGCGAAACCGATTTGCCGCCGTTCTTGCATATTGGAAGCTGGATAGGCGGCGACCGCGACGGCAACCCGTTTGTAAGCGCGGAAGTTATGGAAAGCGCGCTTTATTATCAAGTGAAATTGGCGTTTAACTTCTATATTTCTGAAGTAAAGCAATTATACAGAGACCTTTCGCTTACAAGCAACAGAATTAAAGGTATTACGCCCGAATTGGCAAAACTCGGCGAGCAGTCGCCCGATAAAGACGCGCAACGCGCGGACGAGCCGTATCGTTTGGCTCTTGCGGGTATAAAGGCGCGTTTGGAAGCGACAAGAGACGTGCTTGTAGTCTCGGAAAAACTGCTTTCCGGCAATGAAGTAGGCGCGGCTCCTTATGCTACGCCCGAAGACTTTACGGCAGACCTTGTCATAATAGAGCAATCGTTAAAAGGACACGGCTCTCAGCTGTTGGCTCAAGGAAGATTGGGCGATTTGTTGCGTGCTGTTCGCGCGTTCGGTTGGACGCTTGCACCGCTTGATATTCGTCAGAACTCGGCGGTTCACGGCGCGGTAATTGCGGAACTTTTTGAGTTTTGCGCACCGGGAACAAATTATGAAAAAATGGACGAAGAAGCGAAAATAAAAATCCTGCTTAAGGAACTCGAGTCAGCGCGCCCGTTGGTGTCGGCACACGCTAAATACAGCGAAGATACCGCTAAGGAATTGGCAATATTTAATGCCGCTCGCAAGGCTCATTTGCGCTATGGAAAAGGCTGTATTCGCACTTCCATAATATCTATGACCAACGAACTTTCGGACATTCTGGAGCTTGCGGTATTGCTTAAAGAAGCCGGAATATTGCGCATATACGAAAACGCGCTCGACTTAAATCTTGTGCCTTTGTTTGAAACAATTCAGGATTTGCGCGATTCGGCGGGCATTATGGATAAACTCCTTTCATTGCCTGTATATCGCAAGTTGCTTGAGTCGCGTAATAATGTTCAGGAAATTATGGTCGGATATTCCGACAGCTGTAAAGACGGCGGCTACCTTACGTCTCGTTGGGAACTTTATCGCGCCGAAATCGGTTTGGTTGAAACTTTCAAGAAACACGGCGTGAAGATTTGCTTCTTCCACGGTCGCGGCGGTTCGGTCGGTCGCGGCGGCGGTCCGAGCTATCAGGCGATTGTCGCTCAGCCCAAAGGCGCTGTGGAAGGCTATATCCGCTTGACGGAACAAGGCGAAGTAATATCGGCGAAATACGGTAGTCCCGAAGTCGGCAGACGAAATCTTGAAGTTATTGTAGCGGCGACTTTGGCTGCAACCGCTGTTCCGTCGCTTGCAGAGCCGTCGGAAGAGGGATACTTGAAAGTATTTGACGACCTTTCGGAGTCGTCTTTTGCGGCTTACAGAGGCTTGGTTTACGAAACGCCCGGATTTGAAGATTATTTCTGGCAATCAACCGTTATTTCGGAAATTGCTTCGCTTAATATCGGCTCGCGCCCAGCTTCCAGAACAAAAAGCCGCAGTATCGAAAATTTGCGCGCTATTCCTTGGACGTTCTCGTGGTCGCAATGCCGCATAATGCTCACAAGCTGGTATGGTTTTGGAACGGCAATCGATAAATTCCTGCAGAAGCACGGAAAAGAAGAAGGTATGGCGCTTCTTCGTAAAATGCACAAAGATTGGTCGGTCTTCTCTACTATGCTTTCTTGTATGGATATGATTTTGGCTAAAGTTAATATGGATATTGCAGAGCGCTATTCCGTATTGGTCGAAGACGAGGCGTTGCGTAATAAAATATTCTCTATGATTAAAGCGGAATACGAGCGTTCGTGCGAATATCTGCTTGCAATAACCGAGCAAAAATCTTTACTTGAAGGCAACAGTTTGCTTCGCAGAGTTATAGACAGCCGCAGTCCGTATATCGACACGCTTAACTACGTGCAAATTGAGATGATGCGCCGTTATCGCGAGCAAACAAAATGCGGAAATCCCGAAGAGGCGAGCGACCGCATTCGCAGAGGCATACACATTTCAATAAACGGAATTGCTTCACTTTTGCGTAATAGCGGTTAGGAGAAAGCGTTTTGGAACTCATTGCGAATAACAGTTTGGCTATGACGCTTTTGGCGCTTTTGCCTATCCTTAGTTTGTTGGCGCTTTTGCTTTTTGTTAAGCATCCCAAAACCCAAAAACCGCTTTCGGTTCCGATGGCGGGGGGTATATCGCTGGCGATTTCTTTGGTTGTCGCGCTCGGATTTTTCGGTATGCCTTGGTATTCGGGTTTGCCGATTGCGGTCGGAAAAGCCTTGTGGCTTGCGTTTTTTGTCTCGCTTATCGTATGGGGCGCATTGCTTCTGTACCACTTGGTAAGCGATTTTGGGGCGATAAACGTAATAAACAAAAACATTGAGCGTTTTGTAAAAGACAGATTTGTCGCTTTCGTTTTGCTTGCGTGGCTCTTTACGGGCTTTTTGCAAGGAATTGCGGGCTTTGGAGTTCCTGCCGTTATTGTAACGCCTATTCTTATTGCCCTTGGATTTAACCCCGTCAAGTCATTGGCGGCGGCGCTCCTCGGGCACTCGTGGGCTGTAACTTTCGGCTCAATGGGCGCGGCATTTTTTGTTATCAGCGGTCTTACCGGCGTTCCCTTAGAGGATTTGGGAATTCCCGTGTGGATATTTAACGCAATAGGTATTCTTACGACGGGTATCGGCGTTTGCTGGCTCAGCGACGGATTTAAGGGCGTTAAAAAAGGTCTTGTTTTCGTAATTCCTGTGTCTCTCGTAATGGTAATCGTTCAATATTTCACCATTCAGTTTGAGATGTTTGCGCTTGCAGGGCTCAATGCGGCTCTTGCGGGACTTGTGGCAATGTTCTTGCTTTACAAACTTATGGCGCGCGGCAAAGAGGAAAAAGGCGCAAGCGGTTTCTACAAAGATAAACTCAATTTGGCGCAAGCGGTTTTTCCTTACGCGCTTATATTTGCTTTGTTAATATCGTTCCAATTGTTTGACTTACTCGACGCTCCCGATACCCCGCGAAACGAACAGTTCCGCAACAGAATAGGTATCGCGTTTGACTTCCCCGGTTGGAATTACGACACGAATAATCCGAGCGCGGTTTGTTCCGGTTCACAGGTTATTCACGGAAGAGACAGCGACGGAAATCCCGTTATCAGACACGGAGTATCGCCTGCGCCTAACTTTAATCGCATAAGATTGTTTGTTCACCCGTTCCTTGTGCTTTTACTTGCCTCTATCGCCGCTTGCATAGTCTATAAAAGAGCGGGAATTTGGGATAAGGAAAAAGGCAGAAACGCAGTCAGAAAAACCGTTCAAAAAGGCATACCCGCAACGCTTGCATTGCTTGCGCTCGGAAATATGTCGCTTATTATGATGGATTCGGGAATGAGCAACAAACTCGCTTACGCCATTGCAACTTTGGTAGGACCTCTCTTTCCGTTAATTTCGCCGTTCTTTGGAGTGCTCGCAAGTTTCTTGACGGGAAATAACACCAACGCAAACATTTTGTTCGGCAATTTCCAATACGCCGTTGCATACCGTTTGGGAATAAGCACGGCGGTAATGTCTGCGGCGCAATCGATATCGGCTTCGGTAGGTGTGGCGATAGGACCAACTCTCGTTCTTATGGCGGCGCTTGCAAGCGACCAGAAAGATAAAGTGTCCGACACTCTGAAAACCTTAATTCCGATAATGCTTATTATCGCCTTGGTGATGGGGATAGCAAATTTTGCTTTGCTTAACCTCGGGCTTTATGAGGAAATACTGAAGTTTTTGGGGCGAGGCGGTTGATTAGGAAGCGAACATCGCCTAACTTAAAAAAGGCAAGCGCAAAACTCCCGTAGGGGCGAAACATCTTTCGCCCCTACAAAAAAAACGCTTCTGCTGTTTTTCTTCTTGCGCAAAACGTATTTTTGTAATAGCGAAAGATAAAAAGGGGAATCAAAATATGCGCGAATTTAACGTAACAGGACTTTGTGTGCCCGATTTGCATTATATGGCAGACACGAGTGAAAAAATTTCACAAATAGTACAACTTGTGGAAGCAGGTAAGTATTTCTCCATAAACCGCGGTCGTCAATACGGAAAAACGACAACGCTTTTTTTGTTGCAAGAACAACTTGTAGAAGATTATACCGTAATTTCGATTAGTTTTGAGGGTGTGAGCGACAAAACATTTGACGATGAAGCCGAATTTTGTCAAGGATTTCTTGGTTTGTGCGCAAAATATTTTACAGAAAGAGAATTGCCCGGCTCTGAAATTTGGATAGACGCGTCGATTACCGCCTTTGATTTGCTAGACGCTTTTTTAAGTAAAGTTTGCAAAAAGCAAAAGTTCGTTTTAATGATAGACGAGGTTGATAAAACCTCAAACAACACCATTTTTTTGAAATTTCTTGGAATTCTGCGCGACAAATACCTTAAAAGACCTCAAAAAGCCGGCGCAACATTTCAAAGTGTAATTTTAGCAGGCGTTTATGATATTAAAAACCTTAAAGTAAAAATGGTGCAAGCAGGAACTCATCAACTTAAAGACGGCGAAAAACGCCTAAATTCACCTTGGAATATAGCGATTGATTTTGAAGTGGATATGTCGTTGAGCGTTAAAGAAATCGCGTCTATGCTTATGGAATACGAAAAAGATCACAAATCCGGAATGGATATTCAAGCGGTTGCCCAAGAAATCCGCGATTATACAAGCGGCTATCCGTATCTTGTTTCACGGATTTGTCAGCGAATAGAAAATAATTTGAATAAAAATTGGACAAAAAACGGCGTTTTGGAAGCGGTAAAACTAATTCTTCTGGAAAAAAGTACTCTTATTGACGATTTAGGTAAAAATATTTTAGCCGACAAAGAACTATCTGACTTGCTTTATGACATAACGATAAACGGCGAGGATTATAAATTCAACACGACCGACTATGCTATGGATTTAGGACATACTTTCGGATACATAAAAAACCAAAACGGAAAAGCAGTCATAGATAACACGATTTTTGAATTGATTATTTATGAGCATTTTATCACGGAAAAACAGCGAAAAGGCATTCGTATAAACAGAGTCCTTTCAAACGACGTAATAAAAGACGGCAAGTTTGACATGAAACTTTGCATAGAGAAATTTACACAACATTATTACGAACTTTATCGTGAAAGCGGAAAAGATTTTTTAGAAAATGAATGCCGAATGTTGTTCTTGACTTATCTACGCCCTTTGATAAACGGCGCCGGTTTTTATCATATTGAAAGTGAAACCCGTAATGCCAGAAGAACAGACGTTATTGTGGACTACAACACAGAACAATTTATCGTAGAATTAAAACGCTGGTATGGCGATTCTGCACATAAAGAAGCATACGACCAACTTTGCGGATACTTAGACGGCAAAAACAAAGATGTGGGCTTCTTGCTTACATTCGATTTTCGCAGCGAAAAAAATATCGGTAAACCGCAATCGAAATGGATAGAGCATAAAGGCAAGAACATTTTTGATTGTATAGTTGGTTTCGGATAAACGCCGGAAATCATGTAAAAATCAGAAAAAAATCACCAACCCCCAAGCATTTCATCCCCACCGCTCTCTGCCAAATAGTATTTTATTATCCGGAATCAGGTTTTCAGGGACAAAAACACTAAAACATAGGTTGCTCTATGGTTATAGAAACGACAATTTCTATCATTTGCAATACCATCTTCCACGCCCCGACAACCGCGAACACATTCGCGAAATCACTTGTGTGCCAATAAAAAACCGCCAAATACAAAATAATCCCGCCCACTGTCAAAACAATATAGTATTTTATAATCATTTAAGAAAATAAAAAAGGAGCAAGTATGCCTGTTTTGTCATTGTTTTACGGAATTATTGTTCGTATGTATAGAGAAGTTTCAGGAAAACATAATAAGCCGCATATTCACGTAGAATACGCAGGAGAGGAAGTCGTAATATCACTTGATGGAGAGGTGCTTGACGGCTCTGTTCAGAAATCAAAAATGAAACTTGTCGAGGCGTGGATGGAAATACATCGTGAAGATTTAGAAGCAAACTGGAAATTGCTTTCTAACGGAGAGCAATATTTTAAGATTGAGCCGCTAAAATAAGGTGGTAAAAAATGCTGTGTCCAAAGATTGTAAGTATAAAACCGCTTGAAGGTTATAAGGTAAAACTTGATTACGAAACAGGGGAAGTAAAACTGTTTGATGTTCTGCCCTATATGTCGGGGGAATGGTATGGAGAATTATATAATTACGATTATTTCAAATCGGTTCATTTGGTTTCAAGCGGTTACGGGATTGAATGGGGAAACGGACAAGACATTGCTCCGCACGAATTATATGATATGAGTATTGCCGTAGGATGTTGAAAAAATACAAAGAACAGGCGTAGAATTAGCATAAAATATTTCTCTTCCTCTATACGATACAAAGAATCCCCACAAAATCCACCACCGCCCCTTGACATTCCCCCTCCCCAATAACGTATATTATACACGAAGACTTTCATAAAAACACAAAGAAAGGTTGCTCTATGGTTGTTAGAATCGACAATTTTGGCATTCGCGATATTGGCATTGATTAACTTCAACGCCGTTCTCCACGCCTCCGCAACCGCGAACACATTCGCGAAATCACCTATGTTTACCTACAAATAAAGAATAGATGAAAATTTACCTGTTTTTGCTTAGCGGCAAATATTATATTATATAACAATTGCATTAAAACAAGGAGAAAATGTGAGCGCAAAAGCAAACAGGGAATACAAGGACAGCGTTTTTACAAGTTTGTTCGGTGAAAAAGATACACTTTTGGAGTTATACAACGCAATACAAAACACAAACTACGGCAAAGACACCGATATAAAAATAACAACTTTGGAAAACGTGCTGTATAAAGGGCAGGCAAATGATATTTCGTTCGTAATAGACGGCAAAATAGTTGTTTTAATAGAACACCAATCGACTATAAACGAAAATATGCCGCTTCGGATGTTATCTTACATAGAAAGCGTTTACAAAAAGATAATAAAGAGAAAGGACATATATAAAAAACTAAAAATAAGAATACCCTATCCTGAATTTATAGTTCTGTATAACGGAAAGGACAAATATCCGTCGAAAAAAACGCTGAAGTTGTCGGATATGTTTAAGAAAAACGAAGCCGGCAAATGTCCGATAAATCTTGAGTTGCTTGTGCAGGTTTACAACATTAATCAGGGATATAATCCCGAATTTGCACAGAAAAGCGATGCGTTAGGCGGTTATGAAATGCTTGTTGCGCGGGTTCGTTATTATTTGTTAAAAAAGAAAAAAACGCTGAAAGAGGCGATAGATCTTGCTATAAAAGACTGCATAAACGAGGGCAAAATAGCAGAGTTTTTAGAAAGTCATTCAGAGGAGGTAAAAGATATGTTGTTAAGAGAATGGAAATTAGAGGACGAATTGGAGGGCGAAAGATCGGACGGTATGGAAATTGGAATGCGCAGAGAAAAAGAACGAATAGCCATAAACATGCTGAAAGATGGCGTGGATGCCGATACCGTAGCGCGATATACAGGTCTCTTCATCGACGACATCCTGCGTTTGGAATACTGAGTTGAAGTAAACACCCAAAAACTATGGGCGGATACCACTATCCGCCTTTTTTTCACCTCCACCCCTTGACATTCCCCCTCACCAATAACGTATATTATACACGAAGACTTTCATAAAACCACAAAGAGGGGTTGCTCTATGGTTGTAGAAACGACAATTCTATCATTCGCAATATTGGCTTTGATTAAATTCAACACCATCTTCCATGCCCCAACAACCGCGAACACATTCGCGAAATCACCTGTGTTTACCCCCCCCCCCCCCCCCCCCCCCCGAGCCCTCTTGCTACCAATATACCCCGAGTCCACAAAGGAATACAAAAAACAAAAACACCTAAAAAAATCAAAAAAACACACTCTTTCTCTGGGACT
>WRAZ01000019.1 GCA_009779925.1 Chitinivibrionia bacterium | reverse complement strand
GAAGGCGACCCGGGCGCTTATATGGACAGAAGTATAATCGAAGGCGACTCACACAGCATAATCGAGGCTATGACAATCGCGGCAAAAGCGATTGGCGCTCAGCAAGGATTTATCTACATCAGAGCGGAATACGGTTTGGCGGTAGAGCGTATGTTGTTTGCGTTGAAACAATCGCGCGAATACGGCTTCTTGGGTAAAAATATTCTCGGAAGCGGCTTTGACTTCGACATCGAAATTCGTTTGGGCGCGGGCGCGTTTGTCTGCGGCGAAGAAACGGCTCTTTTGGCTTCAATCGAAGGCGAGCGCGGAATTCCGAGAGTTCGTCCTCCGTTCCCTGCGGTAAAAGGACTTTGGGGAAAACCTACGCTTATCAATAACGTTGAGACGTACGCGTGCGTTCCTTATATTATACTTCACGGCGGCGAAAAATTTGCAAGCGTGGGAACGCAAGGTTCTCCCGGAACAAAAGTGTTTGCGCTTACGGGTAAAGTAAATAATACCGGGCTTGTAGAAGTTCCGATGGGAACAACTTTGCGCGACATCATATTTGAAATCGGCGGCGGAATAAGAGGCGGACACGCGTTTAAGGCGGTTCAGACGGGCGGACCTTCGGGCGGCGTTCTTGGACCCGACAAACTCGACACTCCGATTGACTTCGACACATTGGTTGCCGCGGGCTCTATGATGGGGTCGGGCGGTATGATTGTAATGGACGAAAAAGACTGTATTGTTGATATTGTTCGCTTCTATCTTGATTTCTCGGTCGATGAAAGTTGCGGAAAATGCGCGCCTTGCAGAATCGGCGGCAGAAAACTGCTTAATATTCTTGACAAAATCGCCGAAGGAAAAGGCGAAATGAGCGATATAGACCAAATTAAGGAAATTTCTGAGACTATGCGCCGCGCTTCGCTTTGCGCGTTGGGTCAGACAACTCCAAACCCGGCTTTGTCTATAATCAACTACTTCCAAGACGAATTGCTTGCTCACATCAGAGACAAAAAATGTCCTGCGGGCAAATGTAAAAACCTGCTTGAGTTCAAGATTATTCGCGAACTTTGCGTGGGTTGCAGTTTGTGTGTGAGAAAATGTCCCGCGGACGCGATTTATCAGGAAGATTGCGAGCCGTTGCCGGGCAAAAAGAAAGCGCCGTATGTAATCGACCAAAGCAAATGCGTAAAATGCGGCGAGTGTATTCCGGCTTGTGGTAAATTTAAAGCAATCATTAAGGAATAAGAGAGGAGTGTAAAAATGGCTACTATAAATTGTAAAATAGACGGTATTGATGTCAGCGTTCCCGCGGGAACTACCATCCTTGACGCCGCAAAAAAAGCAGGTTTCAAAATTCCGGTTTTGTGCTATCATCCCGATGTGGAAGCGTGGGCGTCTTGCGGAATTTGCGTAGTTAAAATGAAAGGCTCGCCGAAACTTTTCCGCGCTTGCGCCATTGCGGCTGAAGAAGGAAAAGAATACATAACAAGCGACGCCGAACTGCTCGAAACAAGAAAAGCGGTTTTGCAGTTGATTTTGTCGAACCACCCCAACGACTGCCTTAATTGCAGACGAAACAACAACTGCGAATTGCAAGCGCTTACGGCGGATTTCGGTATAACGGAGCAACCTTATTCTATGGATATTAAAGGACTTCCGAAAGACGAATCGACTAATTCTTTGGTGCTTGAAAGCGAAAAATGTCTTAAATGCGGACGTTGCGCGCTTGTTTGCCAAAATAAGCAGGGTGTTTACGCGCTCGAATTTATCGGCAGAGGCGAAAACACGTATATGGTTCCTGCGGCGGGCGTTAAATTGGCGGATTCTCCGTGTATCAAATGCGGTCAGTGTTCGGCTCATTGCCCTGTAGGCGCAATTTACGAAAAAGACGAAACAAAAACGGTTTTTGCCGCGCTTAAAGACCCCAAAAAGCACTGCGTTGTGCAGGTTGCTCCTGCAGTCAGAGTT
This sequence comes from Chitinivibrionia bacterium, assembly GCA_009779925.1. Lineage (NCBI taxonomy): Bacteria > Pseudomonadati > Fibrobacterota > Chitinivibrionia > Chitinivibrionia bacterium. The sequence goes on along the minus strand of WRAZ01000019.1, from coordinate 35,512 downwards.
GCTTTGGGCGAGGCGTTTGGTATGCCCGTCGGCGAGTTGATTACAGGCAAAATGTACGCGGCGCTTAGACGTCTCGGCTTTGCAAAAGTATTCGATACAAACTTTGCCGCCGACCTTACCATTATGGAAGAAGCGAGCGAGTTTATCGAGCGTTTTACAAAGGCAAAAGACAAACTTCCGCTGATAACTTCGTGCTGTCCTGCGTGGGTTGATTATATGGAAAAGTACTCTAACGACCTTATTCCGCATTTCTCGACCTGCAAATCGCCACAGCAAATGGAAGGCGCAATGATTAAAACCTACTACGCGCAAAAAGCGGGAATTGACCCCAAAGACATATACGTAGTAAGCGTAATGCCTTGCACGGCAAAGAAGTTCGAGATAAGCCTCAGCGATATGGATTCCGCAGTAAAAGGCACAAAAGACGTCGATGTAGTTATTACCACTCGCGAACTTGCGCGAATGATTAAACAGGCGAGCATCGACCTTGTAAACGCCAAAGACGAAGAAGTTGACCCGCTTTTGGGAACTTATTCGGGCGCGGGAACAATTTTTGGCACAACAGGCGGCGTTATGGAAGCGGCTTTGAGAACAGCGGCTGCTAAAATCAGCGGCAAAGAGCTCGACAAAGTCGAATTTGACGCTCCGAGAGGCACTGCAGGCGTAAAAACCGCAGAACTCGACGTTGCAGGCAACAAGGTTCGTATTGCAGTAGCGCACGGAATGGTAAATATTGAGACGGTGCTTAACGAAATCCGCGCGGCAAAAGCGGCGGGCAAGGAAACTCCGTATCACTTTATCGAAGTTATGGCGTGTAGCGGCGGTTGCGTAGGCGGCGGCGGACAACCTCACGGCACAACCGAAGAGTATCGCGCAAAAAGAACTGCGGGAATATACAAAGACGACGAGATTTCCAAAATTCGTTGCTCGCACAAAAATCCTGAGATTATTACAGCCTACAAAGAGTTTTTGGGAGAGCCGAACAAAGGAAAAGCACACGATTTACTTCACAGGGCGTATCAGAAACGTCCGCTTTATAACAAGTAATTTCGGTGATATAAATAAAAAAGGGGCGAAGGAAATTTCGCCTCTTTTTTATTCCGGCAGAACGTATTTTATTGCCAAAATTACAGTTAATAAAAGGGGAATGCGCAGTGCAATTTGCCAAATCTATAGAAAAATTAAGAGCGAGCGAAATTCGTGAGCTTATGAAACTTGCAAGCGACCCGTCGATTATTTCGTTTTCGGGCGGAATGCCGAACAACGACCTGTTTCCTGTCGATGTAATGGAAAAAATTACGCAAAACTTATCGATTGCCGACAAAAAAAAGGCGTTTCAATACGGTCCCACAGACGGAATACCCGCGCTTAAAGAATCACTTGCAAAATATTTGCAGAGTAAGGGGCTGCCACTTGATGGCAATAAAATTTTAATTACAACGGGAGCGCAACAGGCTATAAATTTGATTACGAAAGTTTTAGTTGACCCGAAAGACAGAATACTTACCGAAGACCCGTCGTTTATCGGCGGAATTGCGGCGTTTAATTCGTACGACGCCAATGTTGAGGGTATCGCAATGGACGAGGGCGGAATAAATATTGCCGCGCTCGAAAATGCAATGAAAAACGGCGAAAAACCGAAGTTTTTGTATGTAATTCCATATTTTCAAAATCCTGCGGGAACGATTTATTCGCCCGAGCGGAAAATAGAACTGCTCGATTTCATAGAAAAACACGATTTGCCTATGCTCGAAGACGACCCTTACGGCGAATTGTGGTTCGACGAAGAAGTCAAGGGTTGGGTTAAACCGATGAAAGCAATAGCCGCAGAACGACAAACTGTAGGGGCGGGTTTCAAACCCGCCCCTACATACAAAGACAACATTATGTACGTCGGAAGTTTTGCAAAGATTTTGGGACCGGGTTTTCGTTTGGGCTATATGCTTGCTCCAAGCGAACTTGTCGATAAATGCGAGTTGGCAAAGCAGTCGCAGGACGCGTGTTCTTCGACTTACACGCAAGTTTTGGCAAGCGCTTATTTGCAAAGCGGGCAGTTAGAGCCTTATTTGGAAGCGCTCAGACCAAAATACAAAAAAAGAGCGCAAATTATGCTTGACGCGCTCGACAAATATATGCCCAAAGACCAAGGAATTACTTGGACGAAACCTCGCGGAGGATTTTTTGTGTGGGCGACTTTGCCCGAAAATATTGATTCGAGCGACGTGTTTAAGATAGCAGTCAAAAACGGCGCGGCGTTTGTTGTCGGCAGAGCGTTTGACCCAAAAGGAAAAAAGAACAACGGTATGCGTTTGGCGTTTTCGGGCGCAGACGAAAATAAAATAGAAGAAGGCGTTAAAATAATAGCAAACGCGGTTAAAGAGGTATTAAATTGAGAGATTTATTTTCAAAACTGCAAAGAGCAATAGAAACTTTGCAAGCTATAGATAAAGATACGGCGTTAGAGATTTTGAATATCGACAATGTCGATTTTCCTATGCTTCTTGGCTACGCAAACAAACTTCGCGTGAAAACACAGGGAAGTGGTGTTCGCATTTGTACAATTACGAACGCAAAAAGCGGCGCGTGCAGTGAAGATTGCGCATTTTGCGCTCAGTCGGCTCACAGCAAAATAAAAGGCGAAATTTATCCGATGAGAAACAGCGAAGCCATTGCAAAAACTTACGCTGAAACACCGAAAGACGCGTTTTGCTTCGGGGTGGTAACCTCAGGCGAAGGGCTAAATGATATCGACATTGACGTATTGATAGAGGCGATGAAACGTAGGGGCGTATTGCATACGCCCAAAAACAACGACGAATGCGGGGAAACAGGGCGTATGCAATACGCCCCTACGAATGAACGCCTGCCCGACTGGAGCGCGTCTTTGGGAATAATAACCGACGAACAACTGCTGAAACTAAAAAATGCAGGGATGGCGCGCTATCATCATAACATAGAAACGGCGAAAAACTTTTATCCGCAAATCTGCACAACCCACAGTTGGGATTTGCGCGCAGATATGGCAAAGCGCGTAAAAAAAATAGGCTTGGAATTATGTTGCGGCGGAATACTGGGCGTAGGGGAGAGCAAAGAGCAGAGGGTAGAGTTGGCAATGGAACTTGCCGAAATCGGAAGCGATATTATTCCGCTTAATTTTTTAATTGCGCTTGAAGGAACAAAACTCGAAAATTTGCTACCGATGAAACCTTTGGATATTCTCAAAATCGTTGCAATGTTTCGTTTTACCAATCCAAACGCAGACATAAAAGTGGCGGGCGGGCGAGTGCATTTGCGCGAATTGCAGTCAATGATGTTTTTTGCGGGGGCGAACTCAATAATAAGCGGCGGACTTTTAACTACTCCGAACTGTAGTACCGAAAATGATATGAAACTTATTAACGACTTAGAATTGGAAGTTTGTAAATGATGGAATACTTAGGGCATAAATTAGACGCGTTTCAGGAGCAAGCGATTATTGCATTGGACGAGGGAAATTCGGTTTTGGTATCGGCTCCGACGGGTTGCGGAAAAACATTGATTGCGGAATACGCCGTTGAAAAATCGCTGAACGAAGGGAAAAGGGTGATTTATACGGCGCCGATTAAGGCGTTGTCAAACCAAAAATATCGCGATTTTCGTATTCGTTTCGGGGAAAGCGCCGTCGGAATTCACACAGGGGACGTCACTATAAATCCGACCGCGCCGATTTTGATAATGACTACCGAAATTTTCAGAAATATGATTTTGGAGCAGTCGAACCGCCTTGACGACGTGCTTTATACAATTTTTGACGAAGTGCATTTTATTGACGACGAAGAGCGCGGCACGGTTTGGGAAGAAAGCATAATTTTGGCGCCCGAAAACATTCGCTTTTTGTGTTTGTCAGCGACCGTTCCGAATATTGACCAACTCGCAGAATGGATGCAGGCGGTGCGAAAAGGCAGCAAATTTGTCGTAATTAAAGAATACGAAAGGGTTGTTCCGTTAAAATACCATCTTTTTTCGGGAAGATACGGCGAAGTTTCCTTAAAATATTTGGAAAGAAAATATGTTTGGGATAAGAAAAAACGCCGCAAAATGAGATTTGCCAAGCCGAATTGCCGCAAAGTTATTGATTTTGTTAGGGCGAAAAACGGCAGTCCCATACTTTATTTCTGTTTTAATCGAAAATCTTGCGAAAAAAACGCTCTCGATAACTGCCGCCTTCAACTTTTGAGTGAAGACGAAAAACAAAAATTATCAATAATGGTCGATGAATTGGTCGGTTGCTACGGAATAGCCGATTATGCCAAGCTGGACTCAATGAAACACCTGTGGAAAGCGGGAATTGCCTATCATCACGCGGGAATAATACCTGCGGCGAAAGAGATTGTGGAGCGTCTCTTTTCGACGGGGCTAATAAAAATTTTGTTTTGTACCGAAACCTTTGCTTTGGGCGTAAATATGCCTGCACGCTCGGTAATTTTTGACGAAATAGAAAAATTTAACGGTGTGGAATTTGAATATCTTACAAATCGCTCGTATTTGCAGATGGCAGGGCGTGCAGGGCGTCGCGGAATGGACAAAGAGGGTAATGTTTATTGTCATATTGTTCCCGAAATTACCGACCCCAAAGAGGTAAAACGTTTGTTTTTCGGTAAAAGCGAGCCTATCAGAAGTCGTTTTTTTGCGCAATATTCGACCATTCTTTCGCTTTACAGCAGGCACGGCGAGGGCGCATTCGACATTTTCCGCAAAAGTCTGAGAAATTTTAAAGGCGGGGATTTTATTATTTCTACCTCGTATCAAAAAGAGGAGAACCAGATAAGACGCCGCATAGAATTTTTGCAAAGCGAAGGCTTTTTGGATGGGCAAAACTTAACACCAAAGGGCAAACTTGCAATGGCGGTCAGCGGCTACGAAATTCAGGCGGCGCAACTTTATTACACTCGGTGTTTTGATTTGCTTTCGCCTGAAGATATTTGTTGTCTTTTGGGTGCGGTAATTTATGAAACCCGAAAGAAAAATGCAAAAATCGACATTCCCGAAACTATTATTAAGATAAACAACGACGGCGAAAAAGTGATAAGAAAACTTCGTGAAAAAGAGATTAAGTCCGGCATTAAAGAAGATAATGCCATAAAAGAACTTGATTTTTCTTATACGCCTATAACTTTGTCGTGGGTAAAGGGCGGCGACCTCGAAAAAATCGGCTCTTTCAGCATTCCCGAAGGCGACATTATCCGTCATTTCAGAATGATTGTACAACTGATAAAGGTAATAAAGTTGCATATTGAAGACCCTGTGACTATCGAAAACCTGAATAGTGCAATGCGGTTGATAAACCGTGGCGCAGTTGACGCAGAAGCAGAATTGGGCGTTGAGGTCAGTTCGTTGAGCAAGTAGGGGAGTTTTTTGTATAAATATTATCGAATTTCCGTAAAAAATTGTCATTTTTGTAGTGGCAAATGATATTTTCTGCAAAATTTTCAAGTAAAAAAGGGTGGTTTTTATGCAAAATACTACAAAAAAAATATTGAAATGGGTAGCAATTTCGTTGGCGGCAATAATTTTGATTATTGGGGCGGTGGTCGGTTTATTCTTTTATATGCTTAGTCCTGCGCAACTTACACCTTTGGTCAATAGGTTCAGCACCGAATTTCTTGATGCCGATGTAAAATTCAATTCTGTTGAACTTTCGCTTTTGGAAGAATTTCCCAAAATCAGCATTAAACTTATTGAAGGACAAATTATTTCTCACGCAATGAGAACGGATACTGCATATTTGGCGTATCACCCGCAAGGAGTGGACACTCTTATACGTTTTAACGAACTTATGGTGTCGCTGAATGCGAGGGATTTGTTGGGCGGCAACATTAACATAGAACGTATTCGTATTTCGCAACCTATAGTAAATGCGTACGTGTCGCCGTCGGGGCGCGCTAACTGGGAGATTTTTGCAGAAACCGAAGCCGATACGACCGCCGCAGACACGCCCGACGATATGCCGTTTGAGCTGAATATCGAGCGATTTACAGTCAGAGGACCTGCAAAAATCAGTTATAAATCCGTTCCCGATTCTATGAGTTTGCAGGCAAATATCGGCGGCAGATTGCGTTTAAGAGGAAACATTACTCCCGATATGGAAAACATTGAAATTCACAGGTTTTTTGCTTCTCGAATCGAATTGGCTTTCCGTTCGTATTCTGAGGCAATGAATATGCATTCGCAGGTATCGCTTGACAGTCTGTTGATTGACGGAATGCTTACTCCCAATATGGAAAAACTTGAAATTAACAGATTTATTCTTTCACAAGTGGAACTCGGGCACATTTCGCATTCGGATTCTATGGATTTGCAGGCGTCAATCGGCAGGGTGCTTCTGGAGGGAAAAATTACGCCCGACACCGCACGTCTCGAAATCGACAGGATTGCATTTTCGGATATAAATTTTAACGGCGAGCTTAAAAACGACGATATTAACGCGCGCTTATTGCTGAAATCGGCAGTGTTTGAGGCGGTGGAAAATCGTCGGGAATACACCGCGGACATAGATGCGGCGGTTTGGGCTACGGTAGAAAAGCAAATGTTTGCTGATTCGCTTCCGTTAATATTTGGCGGAACGCTTTTACTCAATCCCGAAAATCTTTTCTTTTTGGGGCTTAGAGACATTAGTTTAACAATTGCCAATTTGCCCGAACTGCAACTTAACGGCGAACTTACTTTTGCGGAAGACGGTGTCGAAACCGACTTGACAGCAAGGATTACGGCGCTTCCCGTCCAGAGGTTATTGGCGCTTGTTCCTGCAGGCTTAAACACCGAAACAAATAAAATACGGACAAATATCGCAATTACTTTGGATGCAAAAATAAACGGTAAATACGAGTTTACGGAAAACGGAAAAATGCCGAGCGTTGTCGCAAATATCAGAGTGCCGAGAGGAAATCTTACATACAGACAAAGCAGAGAAGAGGAGTTGAAAATCGACAATTTTGCGATTGACGCTACTCTGAATTTCGACCCGACCACGCCTCAGAGAACGGGAATAAACGTCAGAAACATAGACCTGCAAGCATTGTCGGCAACGCTCAAAGGAAATTTGAACGCGACAAACTTACTCGACGACCCCAACATTACAATGAAACTGACGGGGACTGCCGATTTGAGAGAGTTGATGAAGTTTGCTCCCGACGATTTAGGGATAACCGCTCGCGGAAACATCGGATTTAATGCCGATGGTTCGTTTATATTGAGCCAACTTAACGAGCGGGATTTGGCGAGAAACAATCTTGTTGTGCAGGTAAACGCCAACAGAGTGCGTCTCCGCATTCCCCAAGATACCATAAGTATTATGGTCGAAAGAACTAATTTGGAACTTAACACGACCAACAGAAGAGTGAGCAGAAGAACGGGTGAAGAAAGACGTCAAATAACCATAGATTTCAAGTCGGATTCGGCGCGTATAAGACTTCCGAGCCGCGAAACGGTAGCTTTTTCCAAAGTGAATTTGGCGGCGCGCTCATCAGACGATGTTTTAACGGGCGGCAACGGAAGCGTTATACCGATGTCGGGAACTTTTACGGCGGGTATGTTGCAATACACGGCTTTGGATTCTTCGACAATAACCTTACGCGAAGTAAAAACCAGTCTGAGAATGAGAGGGCAAAGAGAAAACCGCGCTTTACCGGCTATAACCTTTGAAACCGAAGCCTCGCGTTTAAGTATGAGGGGAGCTGAAGGAAGCCGCTTCAGCGTTCGCGATGCGAGTATTGCTCTTACGGCAAACAGAAACGACCCGAACGCTCAGAGAACACGGCAGAGAGCGCCTGTAAATTTAGATTCGCTTCAATTATTATTTCCCGATATTGAACGCGACGCTTTGGAAGCGCACGCTCGAAGCCAACGCCGAGCAAGCAGAGATGCAGTCCGTGCCGCCGACGATTTTGCAGGCGACGATATTGACATAGCCAACACGGAAATCGGGGCGCTTTTGAGGGATTGGGCTTTGGACGGGGCTATAAAATCTCGCACGGGAAGAATGGTTTCGCCGATGTTTCCTTTGCGCACTCGCCTGCAAAACATTGACTTAGCCTTTACAAGCAACGACGCCACGCTGAACAATGCCGATATACATTTGGGTGCGTCAAGAATAAATGCCACGGGCAGGGTCGATAATATACGTCGTGCGATGAACACAGGTCGCGGACTAAGAATAACAACCAACATTAAAGCCGACACGCTCAACATAAACGAACTTCTTGCGGCGGTAAATGACGGAGCCGCATTTGCCGAAACAACAGAGGAGCAAAGAAGGGCGATAGCAGGCGCACAAGACGAAGACCAACTTGAAAGAATGCTTCAGGAGCTGAACGAAGGCAGAGACGAAGATGTTCCGCAACTCGTTGTAATTCCCTCAAATGTGTCAATTGACGCGAGATTAGACGTTCGCAACGGAAGATACGCCGATATAACAATAGACAGATTGACGGGCGGTTTGCTTATGCGCGACAGGGTTTTGCAATTAAATGATATAGTAGCAAAAACGAGTATGGGTGAAATAAACCTGACCGCGCTTTACGCCACACGTAGCAGAAAGGACATAACATTGGGTGTTGACCTTGATTTCAAAGATATACAAGTCGAAGATTTTATATCAATAATTCCTGCAGTTGATGAATTTGCGCCTATGCTTTCGTCGTTCAGAGGAATAGTAAACGCTCAGATTGCGGCGACTATGTCTCTTGATACGACAATGGACATTATTTTACCCAGCATTAACGCTTCCTGCAGAATAAGCGGCAGAAATATGGTGCTTTTGGACGGTGAAGACTTTGCCGAAATAGCACGAACTCTGAGGTTCAGAAACCGTGAAGAAAATTTGGTGGACAGCATTTCGGTTGAGATGCTTATAAGCAATAATGAAGTGCAAATATTCCCGTTTATTATGGAAATGGACCGCTACAGAGTGGCTATAAGCGGCATTCAAAATCTTGATATGTCTTTCCGCTACCACATATCGGTGCTTCGTTCGCCTCTGCCTTTTAGATTAGGGGTTAACGTTTCGGGAACTGAGGATAATATGAGATTTCGCCTCGGAAGAGCAAGATACAGAGACAATAATATGCCGACCCACGTAACAGTGATAGACGAGACGCGAATAAACCTTCGCTCGCAAATCGACAACTTCCTGCAACTCGGAATTGACGCCGCACGTTTCAGTCAATTTGAAGCGCCTGCCTTAGATCAACCGTTGGGCGGTGGCGGCGACGAAATGACTGCGCAAGACTCGTTAGCGCTTTACAGAGACGGAATGACAGAGTTTCGCCCTGTCAATTTTGAAGCAATGATAGCCGCCGAGACACCTGCGACCGACGACGACCAAAATCAGCAACGTCGCCGCAACAGAAGAGACGCAAGGCGCGACGATTGATTTGAGCGTGGTAAATTAAGAGGTTTAGGTAAAAAAAAATACTCCCTACAGGGGTCGAACCTGTGTTTTCGGTTTAGGAAACCGGAGCTCTATCCTGTTGAGCTAAGGGAGCGAATTTGAATGCGGAAGAAGGGACTTGAACCCCCACGATTTTGCAACCATCGGTACCTGAAACCGACGTGTCTACCATTTCACCACTTCCGCAAAATGAGAGATATACACCCTCGGGGGATCGAACCCCGGACCCGATGATTAAGAGTCATCTGCTCTACCGACTGAGCTAAGAGTGCATAAAATCGAGAGGAAAATACGTTTGTGCAAGTATAAAAGTCAATAAATTTATTAAAAATTATAACAAAATTGCCGAATTTACACTTTTTTGAAGCAAAATCCGCTTTTTGCTTGGGAATATAGTTATTTTATATGTTAAGAAAGCAAGAAAAATTACGGGAAAACAATGGAATTGAAGAAAAACGAATTGCCAATGAATGAACTCTTGGGGAATGTCGTGTCGATAGTTTGTGTATTGTCGAGCAGTGATCCTTTGGACGTAGTCATCGAAGACGTTTCCGCGCTGAAAGCAATGTCGCCCTCTGCCGAAATAAGAATTATCAGCGAGACGACACTTGACGGCTTTCTTCTGGCGGAGGCAAAACCAACGGAAATTGTTAAAGTTCCGCCTCAAAGAGAACGAGCGGACTTTTCATTGTTTCTCCAAAAAATAAAAAAAATGAATGTTGATATTCTTTATTGCAGAAACGCCGAAAACAGTCCCGTAATACTAAGTTGCTTGTCGAAAATGAATACTTCGATTGCGGTGTTTTTCGGAAATCAGTCTCAACGAGCGGTAATGAAATGTAAGGTTTTACGTATAGAAGACGACGAGGCTACGCTTAAAAATGTGATGCCTTTTATTTCTGATATTATTAAATCTAAAAAAGTTTGAGATAAAACAAGTAAATTTTAAGGTGAAAAAAATGCGCGGTTTATTTGGTATTTTGAGGTTGTTGAAAAGAAAGATAGAGAATGTTTTTCTGACTGCCCTGCGAAAACAAAAAATCAGGCGTGCATACAGGGGAGGATTTTATATTCACCCGTTTTTTACGGTGCTTTTTGTAATGCTTGCCGCTTTAGTCGCTTCTGTTATATTTCTTCCGCCTAAAATTGCTGAATTTATTTATGTGAACAGAGCTAATTATGTTGTCAGCGACACTGCTTTTCCCGTGCTTGAAAACTTGGACGAAGCGGCGGTTTTCGGAGAAGGCTTTTTGGAGCCGTTTGCTGTTGTTTCCGGTATGGGAGCAATGAGATATATGATAGTGGTTGATAAATTTCATAGAATTTTGTATCTTTTGAGGCAAGGACCGAGAAGGTGGGGGGTTGTTCGGGTTTATCCTGTGGCTGTCGGAGAAAACGAAGGTGCAAAATTGCGCGAGGGCGACAGAAGAACGCCTCAGGGGCTATATTTTATGGTGCGCCACCGACATCAAACCGAAATGGTGCGAAGTTATGGCAGAGCTGTTGCGGCGCAGTTCGGACCTCACGCGTTTGTGCTGAATTACCCCAACAGACACGACAGAGCGGCGCGACGAACAGGTAGCGGAATTTGGATACACGGCACATTCGACAACACTATTCCGATAGTTTCGCGCGGTTGTGTTTCTATGCATAATACGTATGTGGAAGAACTTTTCGGTTTTATCGGCGATGGATTGCTTACGCCCGTTATTCTGATAGAAGAGCGATATTCGGACTTAAAAAACTTAATAGATTTGGACGAAATTTGGCAGGAAAGATTATTGGTTGCCGAAGAACTTGGCATTGACCCATTTACGAACGTGCCTGTCGGCAGAGAAAATGTGCCTCAGCTTCCTTTCCCCGGTGTTGAAGTTCAGCCGATAACATTAACGCCGCAAGCAAGTATTGCTCCGCCTGCAAACGAAATAACGCTTCCTGACGAAAGGCAAAGAAGATTGCCGCCCGTTGTAGATATGGAAGCGCAAAGAAATCAAAGAACGCCTCCCGTTCGTCCGACGCGAACAAGGCAAACAAACGAGCAGGTAAACGAACAAGCGCCACCGACCCAAACTCCGGCTCAAAACCAAATTACACAAGTTGCGGCGCAACAAAACGTCCAAACGCAAGCACAACCTGCGCAAATGACGCCGCCTTTAACAGTCCAACAAACTCCGCAGGCGCCTCAGCAACAAGCAGTGCAACAGCAGGCTTCCGCTCCAACGCAAACGGCACTTGCGCCGCCACAGCAAAACGTAGCAGTTCAACCGCCTCAGCCTATAGCGCCTGCGTCGGCTCAACGTAGCGAGAGAGGGATTATTCAATTTGTTAACGATTGGGCAAGAGCTTGGGAAAGCAGGGACTTAGAAAGATATTCACGTTTTTATGACGCGCAAAACTTTCCCGATTGGCGAGCGTTCAGGGCTAATAAACAAAATATTTTCGGCTCGGTTAACAGTATTTCCGTTATTCTTGATAACATTAATGTAGTTTCTATGAGTGAGAATGCGTCGTCTGTTAGGTTTAATCAATTGTATGAGACTGAAAGGTCGAGATTTTTCAGTCGTAAACAGTTGGATTTGGTGTGGCACGACGGCGGTTGGAGAATAGTAAACGAATTTGTAGTGAGATAATCGGAGAGTAGGTAAAATATGGCAATTTTTTCTAAGGCTGCGAAAGAAGAAAGTCCTGTCGAGGCGCTCGAGAAGGATTTACAATTATATAAACTGACCAAGGACAAGGTCGAACAATTAAATTCGCTTGTTGAGCATATCAGCAACAAAATAAGCGGTTTGCGTCGTCAGGAAGTCGTCGTGGAAAAAGCGACCGAAGAGGCAGGGCGACTTAATACGCTGACTTGGAAAATAGACAGCGACCTTAAACATTTGGAACAAAAATATTCGGAGTTGAGTAAAATAGAAAAAAATATTTCTCGCCTCGAGATTTTATTCAGTCAAAGCAAAACAGGGCTTGATGACGTTCGTAATTTTCTGTCGGAGTTAAATAATACGTCTCAAAGGCGCAACGAAATTCAGACTATATGCGACGATGTTAAGGGCTTGGCGGACGAATTAAGGACAAATTCGAGCGAAATAAAAAGTTCGCAACAAAATATCACCGAAGTTTACAATATGGGGCGAAATGCCAAATCGCTTGCCGACACCATTGACCAGCATCAAAAAAATATGGAAGCAACTCTGCTTAAAATTATAGATTACGAAAAAAGTATAGACAGGATAAAACAGAGAATTGTCGAGACGGACAACGATATAAAGGCGTTGGATTCCTTGTCGCAAAGAATGGAAACCTTTGAAACGCGGATTACTCGTTTTGAAGCGCGGCAGGACGTTTTGTCCAAAACCGAAAGCAGAATAGATGAAATAGAAGCAAAACTTGATAATTTAACAATTCTTGAGAAAAGCGTCGAAGAAAAACAGGAGCATATTTCCGCTTCGGAAAAAAGAATACGAGTAATGCTCGAAAAGGTCGATGAAATTCTTCTGAAAGAAAAAGAGTTGGAAGAGCGCGCAAACGCACTTATGAAACGCGAGCAGGATTTGTCGGCGATTTCAGCGCAATTTGACGAACTTTCCGTGCTTTCCAATACTGCTAAAATGCGCATAGAAGAGATTAACGAGCGAATTTTAATGGTTGAAGAAGTGAGTCAGAAACTTTCGGGACTTGATGATATGGTGGCGGATATTAACGCAAAAATAGAGGCGCAATCCGAAAGAAATACCATAGTAGAGAAAACAGAAGCGCGTCTTGACCAACTAAATTATTTGCTCGGCGACGTAAATATGAAGATGCAGGTTGTTGAAAAAGAAAAAGAACGATTGACGCTTGTGGAAGCCTCCTTTGACTCCCTTTCGGCTCAAGGCGCAGAGGCAAAGAAATTGCTTGAAAGACTTAACGTTGAAAAAGACGCTTTGGCAAATACTAAAAACGAATTTGAGCAGTTTGATACGACCGTAAAATTAAAAACAGAAAATTCGCAAAGAGTTTTGGATAAATTTAACGCAGCGGTTTCAGATTTTGAAGCAAAAATAGGTAGTAATGAAGAAAAATTCAAGAGCGTTCAGAAAGAATATAACGAGCATATAATAAAAATTGAGGTTGACAAAGAACTTGTGTCGGAGGCGGAAAAACGCGTCTCTGAAGTGAGAACTTTGCTTAACGGTCTGAAGCAAGAAATGGAGCAGATTTCGCTCAGAAGCGGCAGAATTGAAGCTGTGGACGCGCGTATTTCAAATGTGGACAACCTTGTGGCAAACATAGAATACCGTTTGGAAGCTGTTGATGCGGGACATAAAAAGATAGACAAAGCAAACGAAAAAATGGAAGCCCTGACAGCAATGGTTGCAAAAATAAACGATGATATTTCAATTCTTGAAGGACATCTTAAGGCAGTTAGCGAGGTCAAGGAAAAATCCGATATGGCGCTGAAAATTCTTAATACAATAGAAAACAGAATTGACGTATTGAGACAAAAAGAAGGACAGGTAGCCGCTCTCGAAGAAGAAATAGACAAACTTTCGCTTTTATCCGATGACGTAAATGCAAGAATTTCCATACTCAAAAACGACGAAAAAGAAATTATGTCGGCAGTTGAAAAAGCAAGCGAGCTGAGATTTTTACTTGGCGAAGTAGAAGGCAAACTTTCTGAGTTAAGAAAGGAAAAAAAGAACCTTGTTGGATGAAAAAGACAAACCGGAATATAAAGATAACGATGATTTTTTGATGCGGGATATTTCAGGATTTATTCCGTACGATAATATTAACGATTCTATCAGTACATTTATGAGTAAGATAGAAGGATTAGCTATTGATTTACGTCATCCGTTAGACTTAAAGCAAATCGCAAAAGCGTATCGCTTTGCGTTTATAGCGCACAAAGTCCAAAAAAGAAAATCCGGAGAGCCATATATAATTCATCCGATTGCAGTGGCGGTAATGCTTACTAAACTCAGACAAGATACAATGACGATTTGCGCCGCTCTGCTTCACGATGTGGTAGAGGATACCATATACAACCGCGACAACATAGAAGAAGTCTTAGGCAAAGAAGTCGCCGACATTGTTGACGGTGTTACCAAGGTTACGACAATGGAAGAAAAAAGTGAGGCGCAAAAGGAAAACAGCGTTGCCGAAACATACAGAAAAACACTTTTGGCGACATCGCGAAACCCCAGAACGATTATGGTAAAACTTGTGGATCGTCTTCATAATTTATCGACGCTTGGTGCGCTTAGTCCTGAAAAACGCAAGAAAATTGCCGAAGAAACCTTAACTATTTATGCTCCGCTTGCCGCTGAAATGGGTGTTTATACCCTGAAAAGCAAACTTGAAGACATATCTATGGAATATGCTTATCCTAAGGAGTATGAGCAAATTCGCGAAAAATTAAATTTACAAGATGAAGTAAACAAAAGTGTTATAAAGAATTTTTTAGATAAAATCCACGAAACTTTGAATGCTAATTATGTACACGGGTACAAGGCTACGGGACGTGTTAAAAGCGTACATTCAATTTTTCGCAAACATATTGACCGCGAAGTTCCATACGACGAAATTTACGATGTTTTAGGTTGCCGAATAGTCTGCAAAGACGATATTGATTGTTATAGGGTTTTGGGACTTTTGCACAGTGTTTGGCGTCCAATCGGCGATAAAATCAAGGATTACATAGCTATTCCCAAGGATAACGGATATAAATCGCTCCATACGACGCTTGTTGACGATGAAACAGGGCATCAGGTAGAAATTCAAATAAGAACTTGGTTAATGGATCTTGAATCGGAATACGGCTTTGCGGCTCACAGCGGCTACAAAAGCACCGATAAAAAATTAAAATGGCTTGACGAATTTCCGATTTGGGAGAAAGAATTTACTGACTCGTCGGAGTTTTTGAGCGTGTTGAAAAGCGGGATGGGAGAGAACGAAATAACGGTTTATTCTCAAAAAGGCGGAAAAGTCGTAAAACTTCCCGAAGGTTCTACTGTTCTTGATTTCGCTTATTATATTGATAAACAAAAGGGGAACAAGTGCAGTGGCGCTGTAATAAACGGAAAAATTATGCCGATAAGCCGAAGATTATACAACAATGAAACTGTAAATATTCTGACAAGCACAGACTCAAAACCCAGTATTGAATGGCTTTCTATAGTAAAAACCCCAATGGCGAAAATATCTATAAAAAAATATCTTCAACGGATAGAAGTTGACGATAAAACGGATAGGGCTTTTAATTTGTTGATAGGCGCTTACGACCATTTGAACAAGCCTATGAGTTTTGAAAAATATCGCGAAGAAATTCTGAAATATTTTGGTTTTTATGAAGAAAAAGTACTTTATGAAAAAATATATTCGGGTGAAATAACGGTTGACAATATTTTGGATTTCACAAAAAGCATAACAGCGCAAGAGAGCCTTGAAAAATTTGCTCATTGGATTAAAGGCGGCAAAGGAATAAACAAAACGGTTATCGAATCGTTTAAAAACACAAATACTATTCGTCCCGGCGTTTGCTGTAATCCGTTGCCCGGCGATAAAATAATAGGTTTTAACACAAACGGCGATCGCGGAATAAGCATTCACAGAGAAAACTGTGAAGCCGCATTTATTTTTGCAGACGACAACAGCAGGGCGATTTACTGTACTTGGGCGCAGAGCGGTGATTTCGGTATATTTTCGCAGGAATTAAAAATTTTAGGTCTTGACCAAGGTAATGTTTGTATGGATGTTGCGAAGGTTATAGAAGCTAAAAATATAAAATTAGAAAGCTGTGATTATCGCAAAGGCACAGGCGTAGCAAAGCTTTTAATCTTAGTAAAAATAAAATCGCTGACAGAACTAAACGAGCTGATTAAAGACATCAAAAAAATTAAGGGAGTTTCGTCGGTGCAAAGAAATTTGCCGCCTAAAAGAATTTATTGATTTTTTTCTAAAATTCTCTTATTGTTTCCGCAATTTTTTTCATTTCATCTAAACCGCCACACGATGAAAGCAGGTTTCCTGTTATAATAATATCAGCACCTGCCGCAAGTTTTTGTTTCGCTGTTTCAGCATCTCTTATTCCGCCGCCTACAATTACGGGGATTTTCACACATCTTTTTACAGCGGTTATCATTTCTTCGGAGACACTGAATTTTGCGCCGCTTCCTGCTTCTAAATAAATCATACTCATTCCCAAAAACTGTGCCGCAAGGGCGTGCGCCGCGGCAATTTCGGGCTTTTCTCGGGGAAGAGGTCTCGTATTGCTCATAAATTCTACCGACGTTGTAGTTCCGCTTTCAACAAGCATATATCCCATAGAAATCGGCTCGACTTTGGTTTTGGCTATTTTTACCGCGCCTTTTATTTGCTGTCCTATCAAAAAATCAGGGTTTCTGCCCGAAATAAGCGACATAAAAAGAATTGCGTCTGCATTTTCGGCAATTTGCGAAGCATCGCCGGGGAAAAGAATTATCGGAATAGTTGATTTTTGCTTAATTTCAGCAATAAACTCAGCAAGTAAGCCGTCGCCGTGAATAAACGAACCGCCTATCAAAACCGCGGTTGCTCCTGCTTCTTCAGCGGTTTTTACAATATCTGCCGCTTCTGCGCTCAAAAAATCGTCAGGGTCAAGCAAAATCCAGTATTGCTTTTGTTTTTTGTCGCACTTTTCTTTTATTTGCTTGTAAATACTCATTTATCGACCATTTCTTTTAAATGTTTGCTTGGCTTCATAACAATATCTTTTTTGGCGGGAACGCTTACCTGTTCGCCTGTTGTTATGTTTCGTGCAATTCTCGGACGGCGATTTTTTACGCTGAACGTTGCAAAACCGCGCAATTCTATTGTGTTGCCGTTTTCCAATTCAAGGGATATTGCATTGACAAGTTCATCGACAATGATTTTTGTATCGACGGCGGCAAGCCCTGTTTGCGCCGAAATTTTGGAAACCAAATCACTCTTTTTAACCGAAGACATAAAAAATCTCCTTTCTTTGGGCGGCAAAAAATATTTTCTACCTGTTTAATTTTTAATTAAAATAGTTTTTGGCAATAGGGGAGTGCAAATGAATATAACAGGAAATACAAAAATTGCGGGAATTGTGGGAAATCCGATAGCCCACTCATTGTCGCCTAAAATTCACAACTTTCTTTTTACTCGCTATAAAATAGATGCAATATATCAACCGTTTTTAGTTGAGAGCGAAGCAGATTTGGAGAGTTTTGTAAAGAAATTCAGGGATGAAAAATACCTTGGTTGTAATATTACAATTCCTCATAAATCGGCAATCCTTCCTTTAGCTGACGAAGTTATTCTCGACTCGCATATTATAGGCGCGGCGAATACCTTATATTGGGAAAACGGAGAAGTTTGCGCAACAACAACAGATTTTTTTGGCTTTAGTATGGCATTGATAAAAGATAAATTCTTCATAGATAAAGGGAAAAACGTTGTTATTTTAGGAAACGGCGGAACTGCGCGGACAATAGCAATGTCTTTGGCGACAAATCCTCCGTTGCCGTTCTCTTCTCAGCCCAAATCACTGACTTTAGTCGGCAGAAACCCGCAAAAATTAAAAGAACTTGCGGATGAGGTAAATCATAAAACAAATTACTCCGTTTTTTATTCTACATTTGAAAATGCAAATGGGGTGATTGGTGAAGCTGACATCATAATAAACTGCACTTCGGTAGGACTGCATCCGAATATTGATGAGTCGCCGATTGATATTTGCGCGCTTAACTCCAAAACATATATTTACGACGCAATTTACAACCCGCTTGAAACAAAATTATTGCGTGAGGCTCGATTAAACGGAAATCGTACGCAAAACGGGCTTCGTATGCTTATTTGGCAGGCAATCGCATCATTTAAATGCTGGACAAAAATTAAAATAGAAGAAGCCGAATGCGACGAACTTGCGGCTGAATTGGAAGATTTACTTTTAAGAGGATTAGAATAAATGAAAAAACTTTTTTTAATATTGCTTTTATCAACTGCAGTCTTTGCATCGGATTTTGCAGTTGAAGCACTTAGCGCCGAGGCTATAGAAGACGATTTCGATATTGATAATGTTGAAGAAGCAATGCTTAATAATGACGAAGAAGACGATATTTCCGCTATAGAAGAACTCTTCTCGGCAGAATATGTGGTTGTTGCAGAAGAAACAATTGCCGTTAAAGAAACACAAATAACAGAAGAACCGGCAGAAGAAGTTATCGTTCAATTTACAGAAAATATTTTTGTTGATGAGCTTAGTTTTGAGACGGTAATAACAGAGCAGATGCTTAAAGACGGACTTCCGCGAATTATGTTTACTCTTGACGAAAACGCCCTTATTACTTGTCAATTTATAAACACAAACGAAGAAAAAACAATTCAAATTCTGTGCCTTGAAGGTAATCAGGTTTTTGAAGTTCAGACAAAATCAGAGCAGAAATTTATCAGCATTCGCGGTGATAAATTAAAAAAGGGCATTTACATTTTCAGAGTTTTATCGTCCGAAACCAAGACGCCGCTTTTCAGCAAGGCTTTTGTAATCGGTTAGATTTCTTATGACGAAAAACGGCGCATCAATCGGCGTTTGGCGAGCAAAAAGCGATATTATCTCTTTTTTGAATTCCTGTGGAGTTATATACGAAAAAATAGAGAACGAGAGCCTGTTGTGTGATTTTTCGCACGTGTTTTTGTTTGAAAAAGTATCGTCGAATTTCTTCAAAAAAGAGCAAACAATTCTTGACTTTACACAAAAAAAACGCAAAAAATTTGTTTTAAGTTTTATGCTTTCCGATGAACAAGTCGATGTTTTTTCATTTGTTGAAAACTTGTCGCTAATAACCTCAATTCCAATGAATTTAACTCGGCAATTTCCTGTGATACGCAAAGGTTATTTTGTAGGGCAAAAGAAACTTCCAGCCGAAGAAATTCCGCTCAGAGACCTTGGCGGCTTACAGCGACTCTTTATATTGTTGCTCAAAAGATTATTTCATTCTCAGGGTTTACCGCTTACACTGAAATCGTTTTCTCCCGACCCTGAAAAAATACCGCTTTTATTTAGAGTAGATACCGATTTTTGCGACCGCGATACAATCGAAAATTATTATGCCGATATTAAATGTAAAGAAACGCTTAAAACTTCGTGGTTTGTACATTGCAACGGCTTAATTGACAGCGGTATATTTAAGGCAGGGGAGAGCGACGAATTTGCTTTGCACTGTTTCTCGCATAAAGTTAAACCTACAAACGAAAATCTCGAAAAAGGTATAGAATTTCTTGTTAAAAACGGCAAAACTCCGTTTGGGTACAGTGCGCCTTACGGAGTGCGACGCGTAGGAGCCGACGTTTTTTTAAGGCAGAGGCATAATTTTGAGTATTCATCGGACTTCTCGTTTGCGGCTGACGCATTACCTTTTTGGGTTGAAGAGACTAAACTTTGGCAAATACCGATTTTCCCGCTTTGCGTGGGAAGTTTTAGGAGTGTTTGTACGGACGAAAGAAAAATAACGGCGGTTTTTGAACGCTATTTTGCACGTCAATTTCGCTACAAAATTCCGTTTGTTATTTATGACCATCCCGACCACAAGGAGTTTTCTCTTCTCAACAAAATTTTTGAAGCGGCAAATAAATATCCGATACTTCCAATGACTTTTTTGGAGTATGCCCGATTTTTGCAAGAGCGTAAAAACGCAAGTGTAAATTCGGATTTTCCGACAATTACCTTTTATCCAGAAAAAACAGGAGAGGAAATAACTCCTCTCCCCAAAATAAGCAGGTTTTCACCTCGGCTTATTAAAAATACAATAATTAACCGCCTTTACAGACGAACACACAAAGGCTAAGCTGTGGCGTTCGCCGCTTCCAACGCTGATTGTGTTTTGGCTATGTACTCGGCGACTTTGTTTTCTTTGCCTTCAAATTTTTTCAACAATTTCTTTGTTTTGTCTTCGTCAAGTTCGATTTTTGCCGCTTTGGTTATTTTTTTGTCGATTGCAAGCGACTTTAATGCGGCGGCGTTAAGCACAAACGCGTCTTCCTCTGATACTAAAACAATTTCGTTTTCGCCGTTTTCCATAACGTTTGCCTTTAGCGCGTAGCAAAGTTTTTCGGAAAAGCAACTGTTATCTTCAAGATGTCTCAAATGCAAATTGCGCACGTCGGCAACGCTTCCGATTTTGTAGTATCCGACGACCAAAAATTTGTCTTTTAATTTTGCGTTAGTCCCTTGGTATTTCGTCATAAGAAATACGTAGCCGAATTTTTGTTTTACGAATTTTGCTCTGTGCGGACTTGCCGAACAACTGTGAAGCCCGTAAGTTCCTGTTTCATAATTTGGATCGACGTCCGCCTGTTTTCCGTTTTTGATGGCAGTTGCCCGTATTGGCAAAGCAGATTTGTTATCTGCATCATAATGCACCAAAACACCTGTTTCTTTGTGCCTGTATCCTTGCCAAGCGGCGTTTTTAATCGTGATAGCGCCCATAAATTAGTCCTTTCCTGAAAATAAAAAAGAATAAGCCCGTCAAATTCGGACTTATACGTAGATTTTAAATTTTTCAAACACTTTAGTTTTTAAGAAAAATGTTTTCTTACAAGAGTAAAATATATTATTCCAACATAAAAAGTCAAGGGTAAATTTGTAGATTTTTGGTTTTGACAGTGCCGTGCGGGCGCGCCCAAATAGTATTTTAATCGCAAAATTGTAAAAAAAGGAGAGAAAATGTCTATTATTGAGAGCGCCAAAAATGCGAAACGAGCCGGAATAATTTTGTCGGCAATAGAAAGTGAAGTAAAAAATAACGCATTAAAAAAAATTGTCGATAGTCTAAAAAACCATAAAGAAGAAATTTTTAAGGCGAATGAGCTTGATATTCAAAATGCCCAAAAAGATAATTTGTCCGACCCGATTATTAAGCGCCTGAAATTCGATGAAAACAAACTTAACGATGTGATTTCAGGAATAGAGCAACTTATAAAACTTCAAGACCCTGTTGGCAAAACGCTTCTTTCAACGGAACTTGCAGATGGCTTGGATTTGTATCGCGTAAGTTGTCCGATAGGTGTAATCGGCGTAATTTTTGAAAGTCGCCCCGATGCTTTGGTGCAAATCGCAACGCTTTGCTTAAAAAGCGGAAATGCGGTAATACTCAAAGGCGGAAGTGAAGCGAAGAGCACGAATAAAATTCTTTTTAATATAATTTATAACGCAAGTTTGCAAGCAGAAACGCCGGAAGGTTGGGCGGTTTTGGCGGAAACTCGCGATGATGTTTCTGAAATGTTGAAACTATCCGATTATATTGATTTGCTGATACCTCGCGGTTCAAATGAGTTTGTAAAGTACATTATGGACAATACCAATATTCCTGTGACAGGACATAGCGACGGAATTTGCCATTTGTATATTGACGAAAGCGCCGAAATCGAAAAGGCGATAAAAATTACCGTCGATTCGAAAACACAATATGTATCTGTTTGTAATGCGCTCGAAACTCTGCTTGTGCATCAAAATATAGCCGAAAAGTTTTTTCCGCTCGTATGCGAAAAATTAAAAGAAAAAGGCGTAGAAATACGCGGCGACGAAAAAGCGCGAGCAATAATTTCCGATATAAAACTTGCCACCGACGAAGATTGGGCAACAGAATATTTGGATTATATTTTATCAATAAAGGTAGTTAAAAACTTAGACGAGGCGATTGAGCACATAAACAAATACGGAAGCGGACACACCGATGTTATTGTCAGCGAAAACAACGAAAATGTGAAAACGTTTATGAGTTTGGTGGATAGCGCCTGCGTTTTTCATAATTGCTCTTCGCGTTTCTCCGACGGTTATCGCTTCGGCTTTGGAGCGGAAGTGGGAGTAAGCACAGGGAAAATCCACTCACGCGGTCCTGTCGGGCTCGATGGATTACTGATTTACAAATACAAATTATTCGGAAACGGCGACATTGTAGCCGATTTTTCGGAAAACAGAAGAAAATTCACACACAAAAAACTAGAAAAAGGAGATAAGTAAATGTTTGAAGTTTCAACCGAGATAAATTTTGCCGCCGCTCACCATTTGCGCGAATATTGCGGTTCTTGTGAAAATCTTCACGGACATAATTGGCAGGTGAAAGCTGTAGTTCGCGCCGAAAAACTTAACAAAATCGGCTTGGCAATCGACTTTAAAATACTGAAGAAACATCTTAAAGCGGTTGTAGAAAAGCTCGACCATACGGATTTGAATTTGATTTTTATCGATATAAATCCGTCCTCTGAAAACATTGCAAAGTATATTTACGATGAACTTGCAAAGTCCTTAAAAAACGAGAGCGAAAGCGTTTGTGTTTACAGAATAGATGTTTGGGAAACAACGGGAAACTGCGCTTCGTATTTTGAATAGTAAAGATTTTGTATATAATTATACAAAAAAAAGCCCCTTCAATTATGACGGGGCTTTTTTTTTATTACATATCTTCAAGTTCTATACCTGCGGTTTCCTTTACTTTATTAAGAACAAAAAAGAAGCTGAATGCCGCAACAAAGGCGTAAATTCCGTAAACTCCGCCAAGCCCGAGGTTTTGCGCGAGCGGTGGAAATGTTGTCGAAACAAGAAAATTTGAAAGCCATTGAGCAAGTCCTGCCGCCGCCAAAGCAACGCCTCGAATTTTGTTGTTAAACATTTCGCCAAGCATTACCCAAAGGACTGGTCCCCAAGTTATTGCGAAAAATACTATGAAAAGATTAGCCAAAATCACCGCCGCGTAAGCCAAAGGTCCGCTTAAAACGGGATTTAGATTGTTGTCAATCGGCGCTTGAGCAAAAATTATCGCCATAGCAAGAAGCGAGGCGAACATTCCTGCACTTCCTGTGAGAAGCAAAGGTTTTCTGCCTACTTTATCTATAAGAAAAACGGCGACAATGGTTGCCAATACATTGATTGTACTTGTAAAAAGCGTGAGAGCGGTAGAGTGTTCTTGTCCAAATCCTATTGACTGCCAGAGCGTGTTTCCGTAGTAAAATATAACGTTAATTCCTACCAGCTGTTGCAAGGCGGCAATCGCAACACCTGCTAAAATAACAGGATAAAATCGCGTTTTACCTCTGTCATTTTTTCCTATAAGGTCTGCTAAATGAGACCTGCTTTCTACAACAATAGATTTTTTTATTTCATCGAGTTTTGTGTGAATTTTTTCTTCACGCACCGTTCGCGCAAGTACGTCAAAAGCTTCTTTAACTTTGTTTTTCGCCATCAAAAAGTGTGGGCTTTCGGGCAAAGTAAAAAGAAGCACACCATAGACAACAGCGGGAATAGCCTTTATCCAAAACAGCCAGTTCCAAGCGTCAAAGTCAAGCCAAAGCGTTTGTGGAATGCTTATTATTTTTCCTATAAAGAAATTATCGATTATGCTTGCCGCTAAAATTCCCGAAACTATGGCGAGTTGCTGGAAAGTTCCCAAACGTCCTCTGTATTGGCTTGGCGCGGTTTCGGCGATGTATCGGGGGATAACGATGTTTGCGCCTCCGATGGCAAATCCCGCTACAAAACGCCACCAGATAAAATCATAAAATCCGCTTGCCGCTCCTGCTCCGAGCGACCCGCAAAAAAACAGAAAAGCCGCCCATTTCATACATTTTACGCGCCCGATAAAATCTGACATCCGTCCGCCCAAAAAAGCGCCGATTGCCGCGCCTATAAGAACTACGGACACAGAAAATCCCGTTTGCCACGCTCCCGCCGCGAATTTATTCTGTATGGCGCCGACCGCTCCGTTTATTACAGATATGTCGAACCCGAATAAAAAACCGCCGATAGCCGCAATTGCCGCTATGCGAACGGAATAAAAAAGAGACGCTTTTTTTCTGAATGCCATTTTTATTTCTCCCTAATCTAAAAAGCCCGTCAGGGGAGAGGAAGCCGTTGCGCTTGTTTCACCTGCAAAACCTGCCAAAAATCCTTGCCGCCCTGCTTCGACCGCGTTTTTGAACGCTTGCGCCATCAGCACGGGATTGTCGCTTGCAGCAATCGCCGTGTTCAAAAGCACTGCCGCCGCGCCCATTTCCATTGCTTCGCAAGCCTGCGATGGTTTTCCGATACCTGCGTCAACAATTATCGGCGCGGATATTTCTTCTATCATTATGCGAATGGTGTCGCGTGTTTGCAATCCTTTGTTTGAGCCGATAGGCGCGCCCAAAGGCATTACCGCCGCCGCGCCCGCCGCCGCCATTCGCCGACCCATAGCCAAATCGGGTTGCATATAGGCGAAAACCGCGAAACCTTCAGCCGCCAAAATTTCGGTTGCTTTTAATGTGTCCAAATTATCGGGAAGCAAGTACTTTGTATCCTTAATTACCTCAATTTTAATCCAGTTGCCATATCCCATTTCGCGTGAAAGACGAGCTATTTTTACTGCTTCTTCGGCAGTTCGCGCGCCCGAAGTATTAGGCATAAGTTGTTTGTTCTCAGGAATATACGATATTATCGAATGGTCTTTTTTGCTGAAATCCACGCGCCTTAACGCGACCGTGATTATGTCGCAATTTGCCGCTTCCAAAATATCTTTTATCATTTTTTCGTCGCGGTATTTTCCCGAGCCCGTCAAAAGTCGAGATGAGAATTTTTTGCCCGCAAGTTCCAATATATCTTCCATTATCCGCCTCCGACAAAACTTAAAATTTCTATATTATCGCCGTCGTTTATCACTTTTTCGTCAAAATTCACTCTTTTTAGTATTTCACCGTTGTATTCTATTACGACCGTATCAAATAATATGTCTCTTTCTCTAAGCAAATCACCGACGGTTTTAGATGTAATATCTGTTTCTGTTGCGTTAATTTTACATTTCATTTTTATTTACCCTCTTTATTACCTAAAAGCGAAAGCACAGCCATTCTTGTAGCTACTCCGCAGGTTACTTGATCCAGTATCACGCTTCTGCCGCAGTCCGCTACTTCCGAAGCGATTTCTACGCTTCTGTTTATTGGACCGGGGTGCATAATTATTGCGTTTTCTTTCATTTTTTTCATTTTTTCCACGTCAAGTCCAAACAGCTGTCGATACTCGCGAACAGACGGAAAAAGTCCGGTGTCTTGCCGCTCAAGTTGCAGGCGCAAGAGCATTACCGCGTCGGCGTTTTCTATTGCTTCGTTTACGTCGGTGGTTGTCTTAACTCCAAGCAATTCAGGATGTTGCGGCAGAAAAGTTGAAGGTCCGCACAAAATTACGTTCATTCCCAAAGTCTTCATTCCCCAAACATTGCTTCGGGCAACGCGGCTGTGAAGAATATCGCCGATTATCGCGACATTTACGCCTTCCAATCGCCCGAGTTTTTGACGGATTGTCATTATGTCCAAAAGCGCTTGGGTCGGGTGTTCGTTAAATCCGTCGCCCGCGTTTATTATGGTCGCCTTTGAAAATTTTGTCAAAAATTCGGGAACGCCGCTCGCAGAATGCCGCACAACTATCATATCGATGTTCATCGCTTCTATGTTTTGCACGGTGTCTTTGAGCGTTTCGCCCTTGCTTACCGAACTTCCCGAAACCGAGAAATTAAGCGGATTTGCCGAAAGCCTTTTTTGCGCGAGTTCAAAAGAAATGCGCGTGCGCGTAGAATTTTCATAAAATAAGTTCACGACGGTTTTTCCTTTAAGCGAATCGGTAATTTTGTTTTCGCTGTTCAGAATTTCGTAATAATTATCCGCCGTATCCAATATTTTAATAATATCCTCTTTGCAAACGCCTTTTAAACCAAGCAAATGTTGGATTTTCAGCACATTTTTCTCCGCGTTAATATCCATTTTTACGACACCAAATCCCTGATTGCTTTGTCGAAACTCGCGGCTTTCGCCTTTGCTTTTGCTTCGTTTTCAGCAAAAGTAGAAGCGTAAAACTTGATTTTCGGCTCGGTTCCCGACGGTCTTGCCGTAATTATCGTTTCGTCCGCAAGAATAAACTGCAAAACGTTGGATTTCGGCAGGTCTATTTTTGCTTTTACCGCGCCGTCGGGCGATTTTACTTCCGACGACTGATAATCTTTTACTTCGGCGACTTTAATTCCGTTGATTTCGGCAGGGATTTTTTCACGCAAGCCTTTCATAATTCCCGCCATTTTTGCAATTCCGGCTTGTCCTTCAAAGTCAAGATTTATGAGCGTTTCTTGGAAATATCCGAATTGCGCCCACAATTTATTGAGCTGTTGCAAAAGAGAACGTCCCTCGCTTCTGTGGAAAAGAGTCATTTCGGCAGTCATTACCGCCGCGCTTACCGCGTCTTTGTCGCGAACGTGCGTTCCTATTAAATAGCCGTAGCTTTCTTCGCCGCCGAACAAGTATTCGTAGCCGTCGTTGCCTGTTTCAAATTCGCGGATTTTTTCGCCGATATACTTAAAGCCCGTAAGGACGTCAAAGCAAGCCGCTCCGTAATGTTCGGCGATTTTTCTTTGAAAGTTCGTTGTCACAATTGTTTTTATAAACGCAGGCTTTTTAGGCAGTGTTCCGAGCGCTTTTTTCGATGAGAAAATGTAATCCGAGAGAAGCGCGCCCAACTGATTTCCCGTAATAAGCACGAATTCGCCGTTTTCGTCGGGAACTGCAATTCCCAAGCGGTCTGCGTCGGGGTCGGTTGCAAGAATTAGGTCTGCGCCCACTTTTTTGCCCAAATCAAGCGATAATTGCAATGCTTCTTTTTCTTCGGGATTGGGTTTTTTTACGGTTGAGAAATTGCCGTCGGGCGCTTTTTGCTGTTCTACCCAAATTACGTCAATTCCCATTTCTTTTAACGCGCGCTCAACAGGCATTGCTCCCGCTCCGTGAAGAGGAGTGAAAACAACTTTTACGTCTTTTCCTTTTTCTCTTATGAGTTGCGGGCGAATGCAGAGGTTTTTCACCATATCAATGTATTTTTTATCGATTTCTTCGTCGATTTTTACGATTGAACCGTTTTTGAAAGCTTCGTTTTCGTCGATTGCTTTAATTTCTTCCACCGAATTTGCCAAGGCGACAATCGCGTCGTCGTGCGGAGGCGTTACTTGGCAACCGTCGCTCCAATACACTTTGTAGCCGTTGTATTTGGGCGGATTGTGCGAAGCCGTTACTACAATTCCCGTGGTTGTTTTAAGCTCGCGCACGGCAAAAGAAAGTTCGGGCGTTGGGCGAAGCGACGAGAATAAGTACGTTTTAATTCCGTTGCCTGCAAGCACTTTTGCGGCTTCGAGCGCGAACAAATCCGAGTAATTTCTGCTGTCGTAAGCGATAACCGCCGATGGATTTTCGATTTTCTGATTTACTATGTAAGTCGCCAAGCCTTGCGTTGCTTTTTGAATGGTATAAGAATTTAGACGATTATATCCGCCGCCGATTACGCCGCGAAGACCGCCTGTTCCAAATTCCAAGTCCTTAAAAAATCTGTCTGAAAGTTCTTCCAAGTTCTTTTCTGCAATCAATTTTTCCACTTCACCGCGAAATGTCGGGTGCTTTTCCTTTTGCACGTAGGCTTGTGCTTTTGCCAAAATTTCTACATCACTCATAAAAAACTCCTCTTCTTAAAAGTTTGTTTTGCGGCAGTGTAAATTAAGCCCTGCCGTAAATTTGTATCATTTTTTTCAAATCATCCATTGTTTTCTTGTTTACATCGCTCCATTTAAAGCGCCACGCCCAGTTTTTGTCGTTCACTGTTCCGGGAACGTTAAATCTTGCCTCGCTTCCAAGCCCCAACAAATCGGGTAATTGCAAAACCGCGTAAACCGAACGCGCCGCCAATACTTCTCTTATTATTTTGCCCGATACCTCGTCGTCGTTTTTTGCTTGGATATAATTTTTTACGCGCTCTTTTGTTTGCTCGTCGAGGTTGGAATACCACCCCAAAACCGTATCGTTGTCGTGCGTTCCCGAATACATAACGCTTTGGCGGTTGCAGTTGTAAGGCAAGTAATAATTGTCGGGATTGCCGTCGAATGCGAATTGGAAAATCTTCATTCCGCAGAGATTTTGGCTGTCGCGAAGTTTGTTTACCTCGTCGGTTATTATGCCCAAATCCTCGGCGATAAGTTCAATTCCGTCTATGTTTTTGTAGATATTCGCAAAAAAGTCGTCGCCCGGTCCTTTTTCCCAAACGCCAACCTTTGCCGTTGTCGCCTTGCCGTCTATCGCCCAGAACGACTCGAACGCGCGGAAGTGGTCAATTCGCACCATATCGTTATAGAAAAACGAGCGCTTCATTCTTTTTACCCACCAATCGTAGCCTGTCGCCTTGATTTTTTTCCAACGATAAAGCGGCGTTCCCCAAAGTTGTCCGTCTTCGCTGAAATAATCGGGAGGCACTCCTCCCACTCTTGCCATTTCGCCTTTTGTGTTTAGTTCAAAAATGTCTTGGTTTGCCCAAACGTCGCTGCTTTCGTATGATACGTAATAGGGGATGTCGCCAAAAATGCGCACGCCTTTATCTGCGGCGTATTTTTTCATATCAAACCACTGCGATTGGAAAATAAACTGTATAAAACGGTAGTAATTCAGCTCTTTTTCGTTCTCTTTTGCATATTTTTCGAGGGTCGCTTTGTCGTATTTCGCGTAATTTTTATCCCAATTACACCAGCGAGGCGTGCCGAATTTTTTGGAAAGCGACAAAAATAACACATACGGCTCAAGCCAAGAATTTTCGTCTCTGCAAAAATTAATGTATTCCTGATTTGGCGTAAATTTTTCAAACGCCTTTCTGAAAATCTTGTCTTTGTCTTTAAACACTTTGTCGAATTCCACTGAATTTTCAGAGTATTTTGTGGTTTTAGGAACATCGCTTTCCTGCAGATATCCCCAATTTTTCAGTGTTTCAACGGATATTAAAATTTGATTTCCCGCGAAAGCGCTTGGCGAACTGTAAGGCGAATTCCCGAAAGCAATAGGTCCCGTCGGACAAATTTGCCAAATTTTAACGCTGTTTTGCGAAAGTAAGTCGATAAATTTCTTCGCCTCCGCACCCATATCGCCTACTCCGAATTTGCCGGGAAGCGCTGTAATATGTAAAAAAATTCCCGCTGAACGACTAGTCATAAATTTCCTGTTTTTTTGGGTTAAATGCAACTCATTCGGCAATAAAATACTATATTTTCAAATAGAAAAGCTACATTAAGACAAAAAACATAAATTTTCAGAGATTTTGACTATTCATAGCTTAAAAAAATAATCCGCGACAACGGCAAAAAGCCCGACGAGCATCTGAACTTTAAGCACGTCCGCCGCCTTTTTGTATTCCGTTTTCCCGAAATATTTAAGATACAAAAAATGCAACGGCGCAACAAAAGAAGCAGTTATTAAGATATAAGTCGCTCCCAAAAATCCAAACAAAAACGGGAGCGGAGCAATCGTAGCAAACGCTATAAATTGCAGGAAGATAACTACCTTCACATAACTTAAAGGAATACTTGAAGTAGTGCGTAATCCCGCCGCCTTGTCGCCCTCTTCGTCAGCTAAGTCTTTTACAATCTCACGAGCGAAATTCGCCAAAAACGCAAGGATTGCAGGATAGAGTATTTTCTCAAGATTTTCGCCCAACCCGCCAAAAATAAGCGTGTATGCCGTAAGAGCCGCAACAAGCAAATTCCCCGCAAAAGGCGTTGCTTTCAGAAAGAGCGAGTATAAGGTAAGAAGCAAAAGCGGAATAATCGTAGCAATTCCTATTATCGGAGACGATAAAAAGCCCGCAACTATCGAAAAAATAACGCAGATAACCGCGAAGATTACAGCAGTTCTTAAACTTATCTTATTTGACGGAAGCAAACGGTCGGGGTGAGATATTTTGTCGGTTTTTACGTCCTTAATATCGTTGATGATATTGCCGTATCCAAGCGCGAAAAATCCTGCCAAGACCCTGAAAATCAAATCGCTTATCGCTAAATTGCTATTGCAGTAAAGCCAACCGATTGCTATTCCGACTGCCGCCATAAGCGCGTTTTTTAAGCGGATTATCCGAAAGAAGTAAAGCAGGTTTTTCATTTGCCGTTATTCCATAAACATTGCGTCGCCGTAGCTGAAAAATCTGTATCGCTCATCAACCGCGGTTTTGTACGCGGCGAGGATTTTTTCTCTCTCGTAAAACGCCGAAATCAAAAACATAAGCGTGGACTCGGGCAGGTGAAAATTGGTAATCAATGCCGAAACCGCCTTAAATTTGTATGGCGGAATAATCATAATATTGGTTGAATTATTGCCGCTTTTTATTTTTCCGTCCACACACGCGCTTTCCAAAGTCCTAACAACAGTTGTGCCGACGGCGACAATTCGCTTTTTCGCTTCAAGCGCCTCGTTAAGCGCGGCGGCGGTATCTTTTGAGACGTAATATTCTTCGGAGTGCATATTGTGTTCGAGCGGATTGTCGGTTTTTACAGGCTTAAAAGTCCCTATTCCGACCTTTAGCGTGATAAAAAGCAGTTTTATGCCTTTTGCTTTAAGTTTTTCGAGCAATTCCTCCGTAAAATGAAGCCCTGCCGTGGGCGCGGCTACCGATCCCGCCTCTTTGGCGTAAACCGTTTGATAGTCGTCGTTGTCTTGTTCGTCGGCGCGGCGGTTCATATAGTGGGGGAGAGGAATTTCGCCGTAATCGTCGAGGATTTCGTAAATGTTTTGCGAGAATTTCACGGTTTTAATGCCGTCGTCTTCCGCTTCGTCAATAACTTCAAATTCAATCGTTTCGTTTTTTTCGAGCGACAGTTTTGTGCCGATTTTTAAGCGTTTTGCAGGTTTTGCAATAACTTCGGCGGTAAAATCGTTCAAAATATTCAGAAAAAGAAACTCAATTCTTGCCTTAGTGTCCGTTTTTTGTGCAAAAAGGCGGCATTGCAAAACTTTGGTGTCGTTAAAAACCAAGACATCGCCTTTGTCTAAAATATCGACAATTTCATAAAATTTATTGTGCGAAATCTCGCCCGTTTCTTTTTTTATGTGCATAAGTCGCGCTTCGTCCCGTTTTTCGAGCGGGCGGTCGGCAATTAGTTCCTGCGGTAGGTCGTAAAAAAAATCGCTTGTTTTCATTTTTATCCTTGTTTTGTTTTAAATATTCAACGGAAAATACTAACTGTTTTTAACACTTTTCCGATAAAACCCTCTAAACAAGAGGATTTTACAAAAAAGAACAAAATTAACATTTTTAATAAAACAAGGAGGATTTAATGGAAAAACAACAAAAGAAGCCGCAAAGCGCGATAGTAGCCCGCGTCAGCGAGCCGATAGGCATTGCGCAAGTTGTGGTAATTATTAACGCACAATACCAACAAAAGAGCGAAGCGCAAGCGAGCCTACAACGGCGAAGCCGCGCTCACAAGAAAAAACTTTTTAATTTAAGTAGCGTATCCTGCGTAGCGGAACGAAGAGAAGCGTCTCGCATAGATAGCGGTTTTTCTTGTGAGCGCGGCGGAGCGGCTGTTGGAGGGAGGGGTAATGAGAGAGGTTAAATTTCGCGGGAAAGACGAAAGTGGCAGTATGCATATTGGGTATTTACATAAGATTTGGGACAATTTCGGCATCTACAACGGCGAATATTCGCCGTTGTAGATTAAAATTCTGCCCGAAACCATTGGGCAATACACGGACTTAAAAGACAAGAACGGCGTTGAGATTTACGAGTGAAGATACTCTTCGTTTGTATAGGTGGGCGGTTTGCTATTCTCACACAGAAGCATACGAAGCAATCTGTCGATATTTCGGCGAAGAGAAAAAATAAACTTTATGAAAGGTGGTTTTATGGTTTTCGGGATTTTAGAATGCGCAAAATGCGGAAGTGATGTATTAGTCAATCGCGAATTCCACAATAAGCAAGTTCGGTCTGGTAGCTTGTTTGTTTGTGGGGCTTGTAAGTTATTCTTTGTTCAAAAACAAAACAAAGGAGTAAATGAATGACCGCAATAACTTTACTATTCGATTTGCTTTCGTTTATCGTCGGTTCAGGAATTCTTGCCGCAATAGTTTTTGTATTAGTTAAAACATCTCACAAGTTTCAGTAGGAGGGTTAAATGAACGAAATAAAACTGAGCGGCACAGTTTGCCGCAACTCAATCAAAGTATCGCAGTCGCGCACAGGAACAAAGTTTGTGTCGTTTAATATATACTACACAGCCGACACATCTACGGCACAACGGCAAAATGCTTTCTGCGTATAAATAAATATTTTATACGCAATGAGTTTTACCCATTAGACGACATCGAGGTTGTCGGAAAACTCATAATAGAGCCAAACCGCGACCCGTATATTTACGCAACAAAAGTCAGCGTAATAAAGAGCAACGCCGATAAGTGCCAAACACTTTACAATCAATTGGAAACAGACAACGTTAAAGATTTTCTCTTGAACGCCTGCAAAGTGCTTAGTGTGCCAAAAGAAGAAGCGCAAAAACTTGAAAGCACATTAGAAAAACTGCCTAATATATTTGGCGAGCTAACACAATTGAAAAGCAATAAAACGCCACAGCACATAATCGACAAACAAACGAAACACAATCAACGTCGCCACGCAGAATACTTAGAATATCAACGTAAATACAGAGAGCGCAAACGCGCAGAAAGGAAAGCACAATATGCTTGAAACAATAATCGACCGCTACTTAGCAGACTGCCTAAAGCAAGGCAAAGACAGAAAATACTATTTTCGCTCATTCTTACTATACTTCGCAGACAAGCCAACCACTTGGCAAAACTTCTGCGCTTGGTATATGGACGGAATAAACAACAACCTCGAAAAGAAATACGCCGCCGAAACACTTTACACAAAGTGGTGCTTAATAAAAGCGGCATATACTCACTCCGTAAATATCGGGCTTATCGAAGAGAAAGACAACCCATTCTACAAACGCGTCTTGCCTCCGTCAATGAAACAAGCAATGAAACGCAAACGCATAGACGAACACAAGCCCGTCATAGCAAATCACGCCGTAATCGAGAACTTCCTCGTTTTCTTCCTCAAAAGAAAAAGTGAAGAAACAAACGTGCGCCTGATAGCACTGCTTGCATATTACACAGGAATGCGCGTTAATGAAATATGCACTCTTAAATGGACAGACATAAAAACAAACTGGCTACACCTGCAAAACACAAAAGAGCGCAACCCACGCAAAGTATCACTTGACGATAACGCACTTTCCGTAATTGCAGAGGCAAGAAATATAAGCGCAAAATACGAACACGTATTCCCATCATCCGAAAACCCCGCCAACAGTGTGTCTCCCAAAGTAATCGCCGTTCTTATAGCCCGTCATTGGCGCGCCTATCGTAAAGCCAACAAGGACGCCGACTTTAATTTCTCATTTAAGTCGCTTCGCACAGCCTACATTCAAGCGGCGCAATTTAACGGACACACTATTGAGGGAATTAAAAAACAAGTTGGACACCGTTCCGTATATATAACCGACTACTCATATAACGGCTCGGCTTGCACTCGCAGTATAAACGACTTCTCTACAAATCCAAAGAACGAAGTCATTCACGAACTATCAAAAATGCTGCGCACAGAGATAATTCAAGAAGAAGTAATCGGTCTTGACCTGCCGCGTTTCCTCGCCGCAATAAAAGAACATATTCGTGTCTCAACGTAGCGAGGGCGGGAACAGACTGGCAGTCGAGGCGAGCGCGTATGCGCGGAATACGTAAAAAGTAGCAGAGGCGATAGTATCGTATGTATGCGTATTCTAATCGATAGTGTGCGAGTGGTGATGATGAGAATTAGGTATTGGTGTTATATATAATAGTTCCCTACATAATGGGACGGCGGGCGCGGCTACAAAACGCAGTTCTTTGACAAGATTAAGATAAAAGCGATAGAAGACTTGCGCGATTAGTGGTAAAGAAAGTATTTTACGGTAGAGGGAAAGGAAAGGTCTATGAAAGGTTTATTAGAGCATTTGGCGTCAGCGTGCAATGTTATGTTAGGTGGTGCATTTATTGGTGGTGTGGTATTTAACACTTTGGGAGCTGGTCAAGATTTTCGGAATGCCTGTATCGGATTTGCTCTTATGCTTATCTTTTTACTTTTAGGTTGTTTCTTAAAACTGAAAGGGGGTAAATAATGGAAACGATGTTGATTATGGGTGGTGGAACGGCGGCGGCTGTTTTGCTTGTAGGTATCGGCGCAATGATAGCGGACGACCGAATAAAGAAACGAGAAGAAGCGGCAAAGTTAGCCGCTTAACAACAAAACAGGCAGGGGCATTCGCTCCTGCTTCTTTCAAACAAACAGAAAACAAACAGAAAACAAACAGAAAACAAACAGAAAACAAACAGAAAACAAACGCCTGAAAGTAAGGCGTTTGCTTTTAACACATCGTGTCGTTTGGCACGAGAAAGGTGGTATTTATGGGAAGAGTTAATAAAAGAAAAAACGTTAAATGGCGCGAATATATAGAACTTTTGCAAGAAGACTATACGCCTTATTATAAATGGTTTTGGGAAGGAAACGCTTCTATCTATTGGGCAGGCATTTATGGACACAGCGATT
This sequence comes from Chitinivibrionia bacterium, assembly GCA_009779925.1. Lineage (NCBI taxonomy): Bacteria > Pseudomonadati > Fibrobacterota > Chitinivibrionia > Chitinivibrionia bacterium. The sequence continues at coordinate 644 of WRAZ01000019.1, read as the reverse complement.
ACAACAAAAGTTATGTGTGTCCCAATACTAATTATTATTGGAACCGTTGCAAAAAATTAATGGACAAATACAAAAAAGCGCGAGGGACTTGCGTTTGAAAGTGGATAAAAAGTATTTTAACATAGAAGAGGAGATATTTCTATGAAGTTGGACAAAGCGAAAACAAAGGAAGCGGCAGGCGGTTATTTTTTAAGTATCAGCGTTGCCGCTTTTGCGGGGGGTGTTATCGGTGGCACATTCGGAACTGATTTTGATACGTTGCAAATATTTACAGGTGTTATTTTTGCGGGTGTGCTTTTTATTATCGGGATACTTCTGAAAGGGGGTAAGTAATGGAAACGATGTTAATTATGGGCGGCGGAATGTCGCTTTTGGGTGTAGCAGTCTTGGTTTTTGTAAACAAAATGAAAGACAGCGACTAATAAAACATTCAAACAGGCAGGGGCATTCGCTCCTGCTTCTTTCAAACAAACAACGAATAACAATTTGACAAACGCCTGAAAGTAAGGCGTTTGCTTTAACACATCGTGCATAATTTGCACGAAGAAAGGAGATTTGTTATATGCAACGAGTAATCAACTGGAACAATTACGCCAACTTCAACGCAACAGAATTTAACTGCCGATGTGGCTGTGGAGCAGGCG